>NZ_JAVMIP010000009.1 GCF_031729055.1 Pseudocalidococcus azoricus BACA0444
AAATTATTTTACCCACTGTTGCTACTGTGCCAACTAGTCATGAAAAATGCTGTAACTTTCTCTCTTTCCATGCTTCTCATCTATCAGAA
Organism: Pseudocalidococcus azoricus BACA0444; assembly: GCF_031729055.1. Classification (NCBI taxonomy): domain Bacteria; kingdom Bacillati; phylum Cyanobacteriota; class Cyanophyceae; order Acaryochloridales; family Thermosynechococcaceae; genus Pseudocalidococcus; species Pseudocalidococcus azoricus. The sequence continues at coordinate 90 of NZ_JAVMIP010000009.1, forward strand.
GTTAAATGTCCGCCTCAAGCTAGAAGTCTTGAAGTAAAGAGCAATAGCAGAGAACATTTAAAGTTGCAACATAAAAGAGTGTCGCTTGAAGAATTTATTGAACAAGTTCCTTCCGATACCTTTAATGAATATGACACTCTTGAAACTATTGCCCATAAAATTCAGCTTAGTTCAGTTGACTCTGAAGGTTTAGTTCCGGTTATTGAGATATGTGGTGATCTTAAAACTAAAGATATTAATTTAAAACTAAATCGCAACAGTTCAAAAATGCTGTTCAAGTCCTACAATAACGAACAAGTAAATATGAAGGGAAGGTTTTACTTTCCTGATTTATCCTCGGGAGCAATAATCTTAAAACATGGAAATCGAGAAATATTGAGGTTTGGTTAATCAACTACATAAATTAATTCTAAAAAAGATGGACATTACTCTCGGTGAAAATCAAGATTCATTAATTATTCGGACAGAGCGAGGGCTAACGATCTCAGGCACTCGGATTACCCTTTACGATGTGATGGATTATGTCATAGCTCAGTATCCTCCAAAATTTATCCAATCCTTATTTGATCTAACCGAGGCTCAACTTAACGCGGCACTCTCTTATATCGAGGCAAACCGTTCTGAAGTCGAAGCAGAATATCGGCAAGTCCCCCAAGAAGCAGAAGAACTCCGGCACTATTACAACCAGAAAAACTCTGAAATAGTCTCTCGTATCGCATCACAACCACCCCGGCCTGGAACAGAATTGGCCTGGGAAAAACTACGGTCAGCCAAGATAAAATACACCCAAAGTATGAATTTTCTCATCCTTAACTAATATGAAAACATTGGTAGAAATCATGGCCTGGCTAGAAGCAAATAAACCTCTATTGCAAGAACGGTATTTCATTAAAGAGCTTGGGATTTTTGGATCTTATGTCAGGCAGGAGCAAACAGATGCCAGTGATGTAGATATCCTTGTAGAATTTTCCCAAACACCTAGCTTGTTAAAATTTATTAACTTAGAAAATTATCTCAGTGATCATCTAGGGGTCAAAGTAGATTTAGTCCATAAGTCTGGCTTAAAACCTAGCATTGGAGAGCGCATTTTGAAAGAAGTAATTTACCTATGACTCAGCGACAGATCCAGGATTATTTGCAGGATATTTTAGATGCTGTCAGTGCGATTGAGCAATTTACAGATGGCGTTAGATTTGAAGATTTTTCCCAGAACTTAGAAAAGACGTTTGCAGTTTCCAGAGCAATTGAAATTATTGGCGAAGCTGTCAAGCAAATTCCACATTCAATTAGAGACCAATATCCTGATATTCTATGGAGAGACATTGCTGGTATGCGGGATAAACTAATTCATAATTATTTCAATACTGATGTAGAGATACTTTAGCAAGCTGTTATCGAAGATGTCCCACAACTCAAAACTATGGTCTCTCAGATATTAGAAGATATTCAAGATATAGCAATCCGTTTGTTGAGATACACAAAGACTCAAGGCAATTAGCTTGTGTATTGTAGACATTACAAATAAGAAGTAAATGAGTCATTATGAGTGGCTTCACGAGTGATCATTCGTAGAGATTACAGCCAATTTAGTGGGACTGGACATCCCGATTAATCTTATGCACCAGCAGCAAAATTTGCGGATTAATTCGAGCCAGCTAATGCGGTTAGCAAAGTTTTCAATTTCAGTAGAATTTCTTCCCATTCCCGTTCTGGCTCTGACCCTGCTACGATACCTGCGCCTCCATAGACCCTGGCTTCTTTCCCAGATAGCAATGCAGAACGAATTCCAACAATAAATTCTCCTTCTCCAGTGGCATTGATCCAACCCAGGGGAGCCGCATAAAGACCCCGTTCCCAATCTTCTTGGTTGACTAGGTGTTGACAGGCTTGACGTTGAGGATGCCCTGCAACCGCAGGTGTCGGATGTAAGCGCGCAACAATATCCAAAATGTGAACTTCGGTGCCTACCCAGGCCTGGATCAGGGTTTGTAAGTGTTGAATGTTTGCCAACTGGAGAAGAGTGGGTTGAGTAGGAATCATAATTTGACTCGTAAACTCCCCCAAGGCCTGACGCAGAAAATCAACAATAACCTGATGCTCACGGAGGTCTTTTTGACTTTGCTGTAGTTCCAGGCCAAGGCGTTGATCCACATCCGCCTGTTGATCACGGGGGGCAGAACCCGCTAAGGCATCCACCCGAATATGTCCTGCGGCTAAACTCACTAAACGCTCTGGACTGGCCCCAATAAATGTTTGTCCCTGGCCATTGCTAATACTAAAGCTGTAACAACTGGGATAGGTTTGGCGGAGATGGTGGACAGTAGGCAAGCCTTGGAGGTCTTGATTGGCACGAATATCTATGGCACAGGCCAAAACTAATTTCTCTAAGGTTCCAGTCGCTATTTCCTGGAGGGCCTGTTGGACTTGGGTTTGAAAAGCCTGGGCCTGGGCATCAAGGTTGGGTAAGGTGAGACTCAGTTTCGGAGGTAAGGGAAGGGACAAGGGGGTTTGGAGCGTTTGCCAGACCATCCATAGTTCTTTAATCAATCCCTGCCAGGCCTGATCATGACGAGGGCGTTTACTAGTTAAGGTTAAGGCTGTTCCTTGGTCAGTTTGGGCCAGTTGCCAGCGAGGAAGAACAGCCCAGGCGATGGGAAACCCAGGCGTTGTGGTTGGCGGCTCTAAGCCTGAATCATTGGCCTGATCAAAAAAACTAAACGTACAGAATATTCGTGTTCCCGTGGGGTCAGGCAGCCGCGGCGCAAGTTCTTCACTGAGGGGCCAAGCGGGAGTTATCTGGGTCAGTTCTGCGAGAGTTTGTTGACTAAAGAGACGGATTTGCTCAAAGCGGTCAGGTGCCTGGGCCTGGAAATCATGAAGAACCTCAACACCAAGGATGACCTGATGAGTATGAGGATGCTCCAAATAAAAATGCCAAGGCTGGGAACTATGGCAATGAGATAGTAATGCTGATAGCGCGGCTAAGGTGTCTAGTTCTGGTAAGGGCAAGGTCAAACTCACCCAGGTTGTTTCCATCTGGCTGCGCTCAGGAATTGCCGCTAACCACTCTGCCACAGCCGGATTGTCTAGGCCTGGGGAAATGGTTGTATGGGGAAGGGGTGAGACGGGCATATCATGTCACCCATATGGAGATGTCAAGGGTTGGGCGTAGGCGGGAATGGGGGCAAGTCCGAGGAAACTTGGTAGGCATTATCTTTAACATCTCTAGGTGTTTGGAAGCGTCACGCTATCGTTAGCGATTGAGAATAGGAAATCAGGCTGCCGTCATCAGATAGTCAAGGGTTCACCTCTCCATCGTAAAATTGTAGGGCTTTCTACGGTAAGGGATTATCAGATGGCTTCCACAAATCAGCCTTGGTCGCCGGAATCAGACCCCGCCGCAACCTCCCCTGCCTTGGCCCCAGCCCCAGCCCCAAGTACCGCTGGCAACCTTTGGTGGGCCGCCCTCAAACCGCCGATGTATAGTGTGGCTGTGATGCCGATTTGGGGGGGGACGGCCCTGGCCTGGCACTTAGAGGGAACCCTGAACGCGCCTGTTTTTGCGACATTTTTAGGGGCGGCAGTGCTGATTCTGGCTTGGTTGAATTTAACCAATGATGTCTTTGATTCTGAGACGGGGATTGATCAAAATAAACATCATTCGATTGTCAACCTAACGGGCCGCAAAACCCTAATTTTTGGGATTGCCAATCTTTGTTTGGGGTTGGGACTGGTTTCTTTAGCAATTTTATCGGTACTTCAAGGCAATTTTGTGGTGTTGGGGTTGGTTCTCCTCTGTTGCGGGTTGGGATATACCTATCAGGGGCCACCCTTTCGATTGGGGTATCTGGGCCTGGGAGAGCCGATCTGTTTTGTCACCTTTGGCCCCCTTGCGGTTGCGGCTGCCTACTATAGCCAGGCCCAGAGTTGGACTCCTCTCATTTGGCCGGTGGGGATAATCATTGGTCTAACCACAACCTTAATTTTGTTCTGTTCCCATTTTCATCAAGTGAAGGATGACTTAGCTGCGGGGAAATATTCACCCATTGTCCGGATCGGGACAAAAACTGGGGCTATCGTTACCCAAATTATGATTGGCTTGGTGTTTGGCTTAACGGTGTTAGGGTGGGGCCTGGGACAGTTTCCTGTAACTGTGTTGTTAGTTTTGGCAAGTTTACCCTGGGGAATCTACCTGGGGCAGTATGTGCAGCAATACTATGACATTCCCAGCATGATTCAATCCTCTAAATTTATTGCTGTGAGTCTCCATTTTTGGAGTGGCCTGTTGCTGGGCCTGGGCTGGATTTGGGCTTAAGGCTGAACCTCACAGCACCGAAGTCCTATATGTGCAAACAGGGATATATAGCAGTCCGTCTTGATTAGCAGAATGATTGATCATCACAGGCCTGGGGAAGGAATACCCCCTCTACACCAAGCCAAAACGGGGATAGATTTACCATTATGCTATCAAGATATAGCGTTACTCATTTCGGGTGAGACGGAGACAAGTCAGAAAATGCTTTATGGGCAGTCTTTTTAACATTTCTACTCTCTCAGAACAGTCTGCGTAACGCTATAAATCTAAAGCGAATGTCATACGAATGTAATCAGAATCAGGATGATGCTAAGAAAGGTAGAAAATTCTAGGAACTTTGACGGAACACAGAGTTGGAAAAATCAGGACAGGAGTAAATTTTTAGATGTTCCATATTATATCCTGAACTCAAGTTAATAAACTCGCGAAGAGTCAACATTTCCTCAATAGAGAACTAGAAATAATTATCTTGCCCTGAATAATTCTCTTGGGATAACGTTCCCAATCACTGGACGCAAATAAGCTTTGCATCCCAACGAGAAATGAGCCTCATTCCAGTGCATTGGGGTTGTTGTGCTGCATTGTGGAGTATAAACTTACAACAATCTCAGATCCTTCAAACAACGGCGTGTGACTTCCATTCGAGCAGCGGGATCTTTCTCGTTACGAATGTCGATATTAGTGGCAAAGAAGTAAACATCCTTTCCTTTCTCTAAGTACCCAACTAACCAACCGATTTGGGGTTTTACGCCATCGTCAAATCCGACCCAACCTGTTTTCCCTCGGATTGTATAGTCTGGAGTTTTCTCCAAAACCATGATGTCTTTGACAATTGAGAGTGATCGCTCAGAGAAGGGTAAATCATTCTTGTAAAAACGGTGAAGAAACTGAATTTGCTGTTCCGGCGTGATTCGCAACTCTCCTCGTAACCAGAATTTGTCAATATCTGCTTGACTCCCAATCTTTTGGTTGCCATATCCAACTTGCGTCACCCATTTTTGCATCCGATCGTGCCCTACTCGACGGGCTAAAACCTGATAAAACCAATAGGCAGAGAGCTTGATCGCTTCTCTCATATTCAGATCCCGATTCCATGCAGGCAGCTTTCTTTGAATGCCGTCCCATGTTAGAACCGCAATTTCATCTGAAATGACTCCCGTTTCTAAGGCAATCAAGGAATTCAGAATTTTGAAGGTCGAAGCAGGTAAAAAAGCAGTTGTGTTTCGAGACGGATCATGTTGAAAAATACGATCTCGGTTTGAGTCGTAAATCAGAATTGAACCTTCAATCCCTAGCTCTCGAAAGTGCGGCGCAAAATCAATGTTCTGGGCAATCTCTACGCGAGTTAGAGACTCAATCGGTGACTTTGGTGTTGTGGTTGCTGGTTGCACGGTCTGAAACAGGATAGTGGCAATGCAACCTAACGTAACGAAAACTATCATGGCATAGCGAACGATTCGATTCATCGACTTCCACCAGTAAGCGAGAGTATGAGCAGCCTTGAACTACATTAAGAGGCTATCAAATTTCGGAACTGGAGATGCATTAATCATCAATAATCCTGCACAAAAATAGACAAACCCCAAATCACTGCCTCAACCGATATTTTTGCAGCACAACGTTGCTACAGGACACCCGACCCTCGATTTGACACACTGCATTGATATAAAAACTTAAGAGTTAAGATTGGTTATTAACCATCTCGGCAATACAGCATGTACAAATTTGCTGCGGCTTCAGAGAATGAACTCATTGTATTTGGCTCTGCTCGACCCGGATACACCAACAAACAAGTCAATAGGTGGATCGAGTTCATGCAAAATCAAGGCATTCAGCGCGTCTGCTGTTTATTGCCCGAAACCCAGCTAAATCGCTATTCAAATTTGCTTAGCGATTATCGAAAAGTCTTTGGACTCGATCAAGTCTGTTGGTCACCAATCGAGGATTTTCACTTTGCGATGCCCGAAATTCTTGTTCACCAGATTTTGCCTTTTTTAGCCATTGCCAATCAACAGAATGAGAAGGTGGTTGTTCATTGCTCCGGTGGAATTGGGCGCACAGGACATATTTTAGCAGCATGGCTTGTAGCTGGACGCGAATTCTCCAAAAAATCGGCGATCTCTGCCGTCAAGCAAACTGGGAGAAATCCTTACGAAGCTGTAATCGCAGCCCCATTCAAAGGTCGAAATCCTTGGAAAGTTGCTGCGGAACTCAATACCCTCCTGGATGAGTGTAATCGTTTCAGAAACAAGCTGATCTAGCCTGATACCGAGCACCAACCAATAGGCTTGAAGCTACTGTCCCCAACGACAAACTAAGCAGCACAACGATTGCAATCAGGGGCGGCTAGTAGATCTTGCTGCTTCACCAGTATCTCCTACCGTCCGCTGCATTGCGATAGTTAGGTTGCCGTCAGACCCAGAGATAAGCTAGAAAACTCACTGCTCTACACCGCAAGAAACGGGTGGCTTTAAGTCTACGCCATCGCTAAAGTAAGGGAATACAAAAATTTCCTTGACCTAGTCTACATGATTTTGATGAAGAGTGAAAGTGTCTACAACAGTGAAGACTATGACCGGATTGCTCAAGCGATCGCGTTCATGCGTCAACATTATTTGAGCCAGCCCGATCTGGCAACGGTGGCACAACACATCGGACTCAGTGAATACCATTTTCAAAGACTATTTACTCGGTGGGCAGGCATCAGCCCAAAAAGGTTTTTGCAGTATCTGACGATTGAATATGCCAAATCGAAAATCAACCAAACCCAAAGCCTACTCGATCTAACCTTAGATGTGGGGCTATCTAGCCCAGGACGATTACACGACCTGTTTATAAACTTAGAAGCCATGTCCCCTGGTGAGTTCAAAGGAGGTGGAGCAGGTTTGCAAATTCACTATGGCATCCATGACACTCCCTTTGGTAAAGCTCTTATTGCCACAACTACCCGTGGTATTTGTAACCTTCATTTTTTAGATGCGGCTGATCAGCTAACCGCCGAGGAAACCCTGAGACAGTTATGGTCAAACGCTGAAATTATCCACGACGTAAAAGCCACTCAGCCCTTACATGACGTAATTTTTGATGCATCAATCTCCAAAGACAAAAAAACGCTAACGCTCTTAGTAAAGGGAACAAACTTTCAGATTCAAGTTTGGCGCGCTCTCTTGAAAGTGCCATTTGGGGGGATGACAACCTACCAAAGCGTCGCTGAAATGATTGGTCGCCCAACTGCAACAAGAGCCGTAGGAACTGCTGTCGGGAATAATCCCATCGGCTATCTAATTCCTTGCCATCGGGTGATTCGAGCATCTGGGGAACTCAGTGGCTATCGCTGGGGATTAGAGCGAAAGACCGCCATTCTGGGTTGGGAAGCCAGCCATGCAAGTTGTGAACCGTGAGATTATTGTATGAGATTTTCAGATGTCATCGAACTCCTTCTTTTAGCTGCATTGTGGGGTGGTTCTTTCCTATTTATGCGCATGGCTGCACCCGTATTAGGTCCAATTTGGTTGATTGAGATGCGAATCTTGTTAGCGGGTAGCGGGTCTTGCTTTACTCCCGATTCTCCTTCGCCTTAAACTCTGGAGTGAAGTTCGTCGGAGAGCAGTTCCATTATTTGTTGTGGGTTGCATCAATTCAGCATTACCATTTTTATTCCTTGCTTTTGCTTCTGTCTTTTTGCCTGCCGGATTTACTTCCATTTTGAATGCAGCTTCCCCTTTATTTGGTACGGTGGTGGCTGCTATCTGGTTGAAGGAAAACTTAGCCATTAGCCGGACGATTGGTTTTATTTTAGGATTTGTTGGAGTGACTATTCTAGTTGGATGGAAAACATTTACGGCAACACCCACATTTTTCGCTGCGGTCGGCGCTGGTTTGATGGCAGCCCTGATGTATGCGATCGCGGCTCCCTACGCTAAACGGCAATTATCCGGTGTTCCGCCTCTGGTGATTGCAACCATGAGCCAGCTTAGTGCAGCCCTATTTCTATTGCCTGCTTTACCGTTCACAGTGCCAAAGATAGCTCCCACAGCTATCATTATGCTTTCGGTTGTTGCCCTTGCCATATTTTCGACAGCAGCAGCCTATATTCTCTACTTTCGGCTTATTCAAAATGTCGGTTCAACCAAAGCATTGACTGTTACCTATCTCATTCCAGCATTTGCGATGGTTTGGGGTGCGGTCATTATAAAGGAGCCAGTCACCTCATCAATGATATTTGGCTGTAGCTTGATTCTGCTAGGTACAGCGATCGCCAACGATCTTTTTAAGAGCTTGCTAATAAAAAACTAACCAAATGATGCTGAGGATAAGAAACTGACCATTAATTTTCAAGTTATCGAACTCACCGGCGCAAGACCAACTTTGAGGCAAAATCAAGAGTGATCGCTGTGTGTCCGTGTGCAGTGAGTAGTTAGTAGTTTTGAGGCTCATGATATTCAATATGTAACATTCTTGCATCAGAAACTATTAAATCATAGCGTTCTACAAATGATTGAATCTTATTTCTATCTTTATCATATGTAAGACACCAGTTACTACATGCTTGAGCAATAATTTTAATCAAAGAAAACAAATTATAGCAACCTGTGTCTTTTTCATCTAGCTCAACATTAGGATGTAGTTTGCCGATATAGGGTATCAATGCTCTAACTCTCCCAGTTGCTACTTTTCTAGACTGCAAGTTGCTCATATGGAGTAATGAATTTCTATGCTCCCATAGCTCTTCAGCAGTAATTCCCAGACTACTTATTTCTGAGTAAGTCTTAAGCCACTTTATAAAAGTATTTTCACTTATGTCGCCATATTCGATAAAACCAATAGAATCTATAGCTACGACCAATAATTTAGATGCAGAAACATAATGCTTGGCATTAAAAAGTATTTTAACAAGTTGAAAAAAATCATCGTTTAGGAGCCTAGGTAAATCGAAGACTTCCTCATTAAAATACTTAACAAAATAATCAATAGCCATTGTTAATTCATGCAGCTAGCTTCAAAAAACAAGATTTTTGCCAAGTATATATGCTTACTGAGTCAACTCGGTTTCTCTCGCTTTGAAAGTGCGAAGAGCGGTGGATTGCTAACGGTGAAGCTCAGTGGTGCTCAATAAAATTAACGATCGCGTCAGCCGAATCCTGAAGCATCCACTATAGCGCATGTTAGACCTAATATAACCGAGGCAGCCAAACTTAAACACCCTACCAATCGCCAGCGCTTAGATCTTCATGCACTAACTTTATCGCACACTTAAAGTAAACCGCAATCGCCCCAAACTAATCTTTGAGCATCGCATTTAACAACCAAAGACTCCAAAACTGCACTTTTCGTTATGACTCGCAATGCTTGCCCGATAGCATTTCTAACCAAAAACCACGAATAATTGATATTTACAAAGACTGGAATCGCTGGCGGGGTCTAACTAGTGGATATACAGCGAAATGCTAGATAACCATCTGCATGATTTATTTATCAGGCACTTTGCTTGAAAGTAACCCAAATTTGCTAATTAATTATTTAATATTTTGCTGGATAATCACCCATATCAGCTTTTTATCAAGTTTTATGAGCGATAACATCCCACCACCAAAACCTAAGAAACTTTTAGTGCGGGGTAGCGATGCTCTGCGGATTAAGCATTACTCCTACCAAACTGAAAAGTCCTATATAGCAGTCCGTCTTTATTTGTGAGAATGACTGATCATCAGAAGCCTTGGTAAAGAATCCCCCCTCGTTGAGCCTAGGATGAAACCAAAACTTTGCAGGGATAGATAATTCTGGGCTATTCTCACGAATCATTACTGTTTACTATATTCACTAGATCCATCGGTACATCATTTTCTACAACAAGCAGCATCCTCAGGATATGGGGGCCGAGGAGATTACTGCTTTTTTGAGCCACTTAGCGGTTGAGGATAAAGTTTCCGCGGAAGAAGTTAAAGCCCTAATCCGTCAATTGTCCGGAGTCTATCGACTTCTGGTGCAGTTACTTTATGGTATGGCTTTACTCATTTAGGGTGAGATGGGGACAAGTCAGAAAATGCTTTTCAGCAGTCTTTTTGGCATTTCTACTCTCTCAGAACAGTCTGCATAACGCTATACCTAGGACTTGGAGAGCTTTCTTAATAGCTCCACAAGTCTCTCAGGCCTTAAATGCTGAAGAGCATCTAAAAATTGTGACTATCCAAAACTATAGCGTTACACAGACTGCCCTAGAGACGGGAGAATCTTGAAGGTTTACCTATCTTTCTGGGGAAGGCTATGCCAACAACTGTTTTTTAACTTGCGCCTGTCTAACCTGAAATCGGTAACACGATATCCCCTCAATTACCGATGCAGCTTACTTTACCTCACCTTTTAACCAAGGGGCACATTCTTTTTGGAGCCCTTGAAGGGTCAGATTAGAATAATTCTCCGCTTCAAAGGCTTCGGCTTCAACGGGAATTTCTTCCGGTGCATAACTGTGGTTTTGGCGAAGATTCAGCATGGTGCGCCGACTGACTTGTAGCCCCACTGGCATTAGGGTATTTGCGCCTTGCCCCGCTGCAAAACAGGCCTGGACAATATGCCACCCTTCATGACGCAGTGTTTCCAAAAAGATACCCCAATGGGCCACCGCAGAGGGGCGCAAGACCAAAACATCCTGGGTCACGTTGTAAGAGCCATAATTCCCATCCTGACTGGAGCGCAGATAAACTTCGGTACCCGTTTGGAGGATGGTGGTTAGCAGGGCATAGGCTTCTTTTTCTTCAGGGCCTTGGAGTTGGAAGCGTTGGGGATCTTGGCCCGGCCGATAGACTAAATCAAATAGGGCCTGAATGTCTGTATCGTCGCTAATCTGAATCCGGCGGGTTTGGGACTGGGCGGACGTAGCACTAGTCAAAATTGTCAGCGTAGTCAGGGTTACTCCCAGACAGGCCTGGTAAAACCCACGGGGGATCAGCCGAGAAATGGACATGGAGAGTTCAACAATTGGGGGGTGAAACTATGATAACGACCCAGCCCAGTAATCATTTGTTTCATGAGCCAGCCGTGTAATTGGCTCTCAGTTTCGGCCGAAGAACCCCAAATATCAATTATTTCTATTGTCCACAAAAATAAAGGCTATCCCCGAGCCAGAGGGGGTTGATTGCGCAGGGCCCGTAAGGCATTCAAACAGAGGGGACAATCACACCCAAAAAGCTGCACCGCAGTATTGCTTTCCTCTTCTGTAAATTCCAAGATAGCCTTGGGGTCAATCACGGTAGTGCGAGTTTTAGCCATCTCAACTGTAGGGACGGGGGCCGGGTTGGCGCGAGTACAAACAAGCTGAAACTTGCTGTGGGGGCTAGGGATACAAATCTGGTTCTCAGGGGACGGGACAGGGATAGTAATGGCAGTTTGTGCTAATGCGGGTTTAAGAGAGGCCACAAGACTAAAAGCCGACACTAACAGCGTGGGACTGGTCATGAGCACTAAGCGCAACATAAGCAATTTCCTGAGAGTCTTGAAACGTTTAAGGTATCAACGAACCTAACGGAGGTAATGATAAGTCACTAACACCATTGCTACAGATAATACCAGGGCAGTTGGGGTTTGATGCAGTCTGGAGAAGCCTAGCCTGACATCAAGGCTGAAATTAGCTTTCGGCTAAGCGAGGTAATCCCATGCTGTAGTTCTGGACTCGAGAGTTGAGGTTGTAGCTAATTTCGCCCTTGAGTAAGAGGTTGCGAATAAAGTGCTCCAAATCAGAGCCAATCCGGCGGATGTTGTATTCAATTAAGTCTTCCCCTTTGTAGCTGGCAACCAATTCACTAAATTTTTGCTCAACTTGGGCAATGGCCTGGGGGTTCCAAGTCAGTTCATTGTCAGGATCAATATTGAGGGTGAGACTATCCGTAGCTGGTGTAAGCTCCCCCTCATTGACGGTTGCGGCATAGATATGGATATGGCGGGTGGTTGACTTCAGGAGCATAGGGCTAATGATCTATTCCAAGGGAATTGTATGTGCGATTTTAGCATGGGCTGCTATGGGGATCATCTCTATGTTTTTTAGGTTATCCATAGAAATCACCAAGGGCTACCAATCATCGTAAAGCCAGCCCAATAGTATGGAGCTTGAAATTCCGGGTTTTGCTGGAGTTTTTGTTGGGCATGACGCAGAGCTAAGGCTTTGTAGGGGGCATTTTTCAAATCGGCATAAAATGCTTTCATCAGTTCAAAGGTGGCCTGGTCACTGACTTGCCATAAGCTCCCTAGGGCTGATTTTACCCCGGCCTGTAGTGCAAGCCCCGCAAATCCGAGTTCGGCTTGTTCATCGCCTAAGGCGGTTTGACAGGCACTCAAGACCAATAGTTCGGCGGGCGGACGGCCAAGATTTAAGCTGGGGAGTTGGTTGAGGCGGACAGAATTCTCTTGCCAGAGTTGAATAAAGGAATTATTGACTTTTCCGGGTTGAAACATGGCATGGGTTGCAAGATGCACAATCGGATAGCCGCGCCTCTGTCGTTCTTGACGGAGATTTTGAACCGTAAAGTCTTGATTGATTAGGGCGGGGCCACCCCAGAGGTCTTGAATGGTTTTGAGTTCGGCTGGGACATTGGGCAGAGGTGAGAAATTGAGAAACTCAGAAGCTCCCATCGCCAAAACTTGGCTATTTTTTAAGGACTTGTAACGCACATCTGTCAGGTCAAAGCCAGGAATCAGACTCATGTTAAATCGCTCAATCAGAAACTTTTTGCCATCAAATAAAGCTGCCCAAGGTAAGGAGCGTAAACCCGGCCCGACACAGAACAACAGGGTATCCACTTGATCCTTGGCCAGTTGTGCCTCGAGGGGCTTAATCCACCAGTCATAGAGCGTTTGTCCACTGCTGAGATAGGCCTTGGTGAATTGAGTCCGCGGGTCAGAAACATTCCGGCGAAAAGTGTTCATAACCCGATTCATTTCGGCCTGGGTAACAGCGGGTTGGGTGATCAGGATCGGCGGCGAGGCCCAAGTGCTGACTAGCAAGGCAAATTCATTTTCATGGGTAAAGAGGTGCAAGACAGCCGCACGACTCCCATTTTGGCGTTGAATCCGGGCCAGGGTGCGTTGAATGTACTGAGGAGTGTAGGTTTTGCCTTGGATATTCCGTTGGAAGTAGCTGGCATATTCCTCCCGCCAACCATTTTCCTTTAAGGCAACAAAATCAACAGCGCTGAGTCCGCGCCGATAATCCTGGGATGCTGGGGATGATGCTGTCCCTATTGGGGGGGTGGAGATGGCTGGCCATAGACCCAGGCCGAGGATCAGGCCCAATGTAACCACAAATAGCCCACCGTATAAGCCCAGGCGCCACTGCCGAAACCAGTTTGCCAGCATAAACCTTGCCCCGCTGAGAGTTAACCTTTCGTCCTGATGTTAAAGGATTCGCCCAGGGGTTGTTGATTTAGTTCCCAGGCCTGGGCTTGCCAACCCTCATTATTAGCTGTGAGAGTCATATAACCGAAATTTGCACTGGCCTGGCTGCTTTGAATCGTCTTCCCAGCAATAGTTTTCCCAACCAGGGGCGTTATGATCGGCTCATTTAACTCTGTCCCACTATTCCCCACAATAATTTGCCTGGGATCTGCGCCAAAGTTAAGAGACTGATAGAGATGAATATGTCCAGAGAAAATAGTATTAAGGGCAGTCAGATTCAGAGAAGAAACGGCTTGCTGGAGTGTGGCATTGATTCGATATAACGTCCCCTGAGCCGCTTCCCCAATTCCCCACACCGGCCGATGGGTGAGGAGCCAGGTTGGGCTGGAGTTGATTTTGAGAAAGGGGGAAAGTTGCTCCCGATAGGTTGCCGCAGAGGTCGGTTGTGCAATCAGGTCTTCAGCAGCGGCAGAATCCAACACGATGAGATTCAGGGGTGATAGGGGAATCTGGTAGGCCGGGGTGTAGTCTGAGCAGGGAGTGGGTTGGGGCCGAGGATCGAGAAAGTGAAACCAACCTTGTCCCCCACGGCTACACAGTTCATGATTTCCCCGCAGAAACACCCAAGGGGCCGCAGACAAAAGGGGTTGGGCTGGTGTGAAAAAGTCGGCATTCCAGGCCGGCCAGTTATCGCCCCAGGGACTACCTACACAACCGGCATGACCAGCTGGACAAGGAGCTTCTCGGTAATAGTAATCTCCCACATGGATAATCAGGTCAGGCTGCCAGGCCGCGGCTTCATGAGCAATCGTGGCCCAAGGCCAGGCCTGGGGGTCATTACAGGCTTGAAACTGTTTTCCCTTGAGTCGGCAGCCCGTATCCCCAACGACGAGAATTTTTTCGATCTTGGCTTTGGGCAATGCTAAAGGAGATGTCCCAATCCTGGCCTGGGTTGTACCGGGGGGAATTGTGGCTTCACAGACCATCACGGGAAACGCTACATTAGCTGCCCCATGAACGGTCATGGCCTGGAGTTGCTGATCAATGCGAATATCTGGGCAAGTTTTAGCAGTTGTGATCACTCTGGCAAGGGGAATAGCCTCTGGCCCCAACTCCACCCAGGCCTGGCTCAGTAGTTCTCCTTGACCGAAGAGAGTAGGCACAGTGGCCCAACTGCCCCAGCCCACCACGGACAAAAGCAATCCCAGCCCAAAGGCCCCGATCCATTTCCAGCGGTGACGCGCCAACATTACCGAACTTTGCCATCTTGCATGGGTTGAAACCTCTCTAGGGTATTACTGTCCTTTCTCCAGGCGAGGGGTTCAGTGATAAACCGTTACATAACATTCCAGGCCAGCAGATTTATCGCCATTTCAAGCGGTGATGACTTGCCAGGCCAATGCGCGCTGCCCTTCATCCAGCGTAGTTAACTGAAGCTCAATCACTGGCCCAGGGATGGGGAAAAGCTGCCTTAAGGTTTTCGGCCACTCAATCGCCACCAATCCCAAGGGAACGTCCGCCCCCTGCCAGTACACCTCAGGATGAAGAGCAAGGATTTCCGGTTCCGACAGGCGATAGAGATCAAAGTGATAAAGGGGTAAACGTCCCTCAAAATATTCCTGGATTAGGGTGAAGGTGGGACTGACAATCGGGTCGCTAATTCCTAGACCCAGGCCCAGACCTTGGACAAAGGTGGTTTTGCCGCTGCCTAAATCCCCATTCAGTAAAATCGTTGTGCCCGCGGGTAGATTCTCTCCCCAAGATTGGGCGAGGGCCTGGAGTTCCGCTTGGGTCAAGGGGATGGGAGTAAGGGATAGAGCCAGATCTGGCAAGGCCATAAAGGAGATAATCACCTCGTGATGAACGGTAAGGAGAAGCAGCGAAACTTAAAAATTTTTAACAAAAGGCACTGGCATCTCGGTTTAGGCTAGACATTAGGGCTACGAAGCTGAGAGCCATATAAACATTTTTTGCAAACCTTAACGCATCAATGGAACGGTTAACAATGAGCAGCAATTTAGCAATGCAACTTCGGGAAGGCACCAAAAAGGCTCACACCATGGCGGAAAACGTGGGCTTTGTCCGTTGCTTCCTTAAAGGGACGGTAGAAAAAACCTCCTACCGCAAGCTGGTTGCCTCCTTGTATTTTGTTTACAGCGCCATTGAAGCGGAAATGCAGCGGTTGCAAACTGATCCGATCATCAGCAAAATTTATTTTCCCGAACTCAACCGGAAAAATAGCCTCGAGCGGGACTTAGCCTTTTACTTTGGCCCCAATTGGCGCGACCAAATCAGCCCTTCTCCCGCCACCCAGACCTATGTTGCCCGCATCCATGAAATTGCTGAGTCAGCCCCTGAACTCTTGATTGCCCATTCCTACACCCGCTATATGGGAGATCTCTCTGGGGGACAAATTCTCAAGGGGATTGCGGAACGGGCCATGAACCTGACTGATGGCGGCACTGCTTTCTATACCTTTGAAACCATCACCGATGAAAAAGCCTTCAAAGCGAACTATCGGCAAAATTTGGATGATCTGGGTCTGGATGATGAAACCATTGCCCGGATTGTGGAAGAAGCGAACGATGCCTTTGGGATGAATATGCGCTTGTTCCAAGAACTGGAAGGCAACTTAATCAAAGCTATTGGGCAGTTGTTGTTTAATTCCCTAACTCGCCGGAAAATGCAAGGCAGCACCGAATTGGCCACCGCCGAGTAATGCATCTATCCGGCTCCAAGCCACGATTAAGCTCTGAAACTGAATGATTTAACGGGGGAGATGATTTTTACATCTCTCCTTTTTTGTGCAAGGTAGGATCAAGAGACATGAAAAAATCCTAGCAGTATGGATGTTGTAAGTTAATTCCATGAAAATTAAAGTCGTTATTTGGCAAGAGGATGGGGTTTGGTGTGGTTCCGTGCCAGCTTTACCCGGTAGTCACACCTGGGTTGAAAGCTATGAAGACCTCTTAGAAATGCTCAAGGAAGCTATTATTGGTTGGTTGGAGGTTGCCAGTGAAGATAGCAATATGGAGGTTAATTCTGAAAAGCAACTTGTTGAACTATCGTTATGAAGTCGGTTTCAGGAAAGACCTTTTGCCGGATTGTTGAACGTTATGGTTGGGTTTTACGGCGGCTTATGGGCAGCCATCATATCTATTCTCAAAAAGATTCTACGGTTCGCCTTGTCATGCCTGCGCATGGTAATCGAGACCTACCCATTGGCACTCTCAAAAGCCTAATGCGGTATGCGGGGCTACAAGAAGAAGATTTGCAGTAATGTAGGTTTTGCAATTTCCAGGATTGGTTATGAAAGCAATTTTGTTCCGCCAACCCGGCCCGGCCTCTGTCTTAGAACTCAGTGAAATTCCCAGACCCCAACTTGAAAACCCCGATGAAGTTTTAGTTAAACTCAAAGCCGCCGGAGTCAACCCGATTGATACCAAACTACGTCAACGGGGAACGTTTTACCCGGAGTTAATGCCTGCAATTTTAGGTTGTGATGGGGCGGGGGTGATTACGGAAGTCGGATCTGAAGTGACCCAATGGTGTGTGGGTGATGAAGTGTTATTTTGTCAAGGGGGATTAGGTAAGCGGTCTGGAACCTATGCTGAATATGCGGTTGTCTTTAGTCATTGCCTGGCCCGTAAGCCCCAACCTCTTTCCTTTACCCAAGCTGCTGCCTTACCCCTCGTCACCATCACGGCCTGGGAAGCTCTTTATGATCGGGCCCAACTGCAACCCGGCCAACGGGTTTTAATTCATGCTGGAGCCGGGGGAGTGGGTCATATTGCCATTCAGTTAGCTAAATTATCTAGGGCCGAAGTTGCCACCACCGTGAGTTCTACAGCTAAGGCTGAATTTGTTAAAACCCTCGGGGCCGATCTTGTCCTGAATTACCGAGAAACAGGCTGGCAAGGGGAATTACTGGCCTGGACAGGGGGAGAGGGAGTAGATGTGGGGTTTGATACAGTCGGTGGCGCAACTTTTTCGGAGACCGTTGCCTTAGTCAAGCCCTATGGTCAAGTTGTCACCCTCTTAGAGCCAGGCCCCGAAACCAATTGGAAGCTGGCCCGCCGCAAGAATTTGCAGATTAGTTTTACCCTGATGCTCACTCCAGAACTGGATAACCTTAAGTCGGCGCAAGTCCATCAAGCCCAACTTCTCCAACAGGCCATCGGTTGGGTCTTTTCCGACTATCTACACATTGAGGTTGCAAAAACATTTCCCTTGGGGGCTGTTGCCGATGCCCATCAGTTTTTGGAATCAGGACAGGGCCTGGGCAAGATTGCTTTAGTCATTTAAGGTATCGAAAAACCTAGATGGAGTAAATAATGGAGTAGGCTAATTTCAACCACAAGAATCCGCCACTATTGCGGGATTGAGGCTGTCTCCACCGATGAAGATCTCAGGCATCTGGCCAGTCATAGATCTTTCTTACTTGTCCTACCCTAGCCTTCATATGGATAACGCAATATGACTCCCAAACTGTGGCAAGGCTCTGCTCCCTTTTTGATCATTACCTTGGTGATCACGGGTTTGGTGGTAGGACTTCGCCAAGCGGGTGGCCTCCAACGGGTAGAGTTAAGGACTTATGATCTACTCCTCCAGGCCCGTCCTGATCCAGGCCCTGACCCCCGCCTGCTGACGGTTTTGATTACCGAAGATGATATTCAAGCTCAAAAGACTTGGCCCCTCAAGGATGCCACCATTGCCCAGGCCTTCCGCACCCTCTTAGCCGCCAATCCACGCGCCGTTGGCTTAGACATTTTCCGAGATTTACCCGTTGAGCCTGGCCACGCCGAACTGTCCCAGCTATTTGCCACCGACAACCGCCTCATCCCGATTTGTAAAGCTGCCTCTACCGATAGTCAAGAAGTGGGGCCGCCGCCAATGATTCCCCAAACGCAAGTGGAAGCTCAGGTGGGCCTGGTCAACATTCCCGTCGATATTGATGGAGTGGCCCGCCGTAACTTGTTTTTGGTTAGTCCCAGCCCTGGCCTCTGTCAGACTCCCTATTCCCTTGCCTTACAACTCACATTGCACTACCTGGCCAAGGAAAATATCGTCCCCAAACTCACGACCGCTGGTCTGTTGCAACTGGGTCAGGCTGAATTTCCCACCTTAAGCAGCAATTCCGGCGGTTATCACAATTTGGATGCTCGCGGGGCCCAGATCATGCTGAATTATCGCTCTGGCCAGGCGGTTTCTGAGACAGTCACTCTTACGGAACTTCTCAAGGGAAAAGTGCCAGCCAGTCAAATTCAGGATCGAGTCATCTTGGTGGGAGTTGCTGCCGCTAGTTTGAAGGATTCCTTTTTAACGCCCTATAGTGACTCGGCCAATAACTCCCAACTGATGCCTGGGGTCACGGTTCATGCCCAAATGGTGAGTCAGTTTCTGAGTACAGTCTTGGATGGTCGCCCCCTGATTTGGTCTTGGCCAGCTTGGGTTGAGGTAATTTGGGTCTGGGTGTGGGCAGGTGTGGGTGTGGGCCTGGCCTGGCGACTTCGCCAACCCCTCTGGCTCGGTGGGGCATTACTCGCGTCTTTGGTGGTTTTAGGCGGAGTGGCCCTTGGGGCGATGTTGGCCTCTGGCTGGATTCCTCTAGTCCCACCCTTCTGGGGCCTGGTTTTGGGGGCAGGGGTAACGATTTCCTATGTCAACTATCAGGGGCAACAGGAGCAAAAACGGTTTTTACAACGGGTCAAGGAACAGGAAGATGCCCTAGCCGTGTTAAGGTCGCTACTGGCAGAAAATACCGCCGCCAATGTTCAAGCCGCAACACCCATTACAGAGATTAAAAATAAGCCCAGTTCCCTCCTTAGCGGTCGCTATCAAATTAAAAAAGTGTTGGGATCGGGTGGCTTTGGCCGAACCTATTTAGCGGCAGATACGCAACGGCCTGGACAACCGATTTGTGTGGTTAAGCATCTCCGTCCGGGGCGTAAGGACGAACGGTTTATGCAGGTGGCCCGGCGTTTATTTGCAACTGAAGCGGAAATTCTTGAAGCTCTCGGACGCTATGATCAAATCCCCCTATTGCTGGCCTATGTTGAAGAAAATCAGGAGTTTTACTTAGTTCAAGAATTTATTGACGGCACATCCCTAAGCCGAGAGCTAACCAAGCCATTACCCGTGGCCTGGGCTATAACGTTTCTCCAGGATTTGTTAACAACCTTAAGTTTTGTCCATAGCTATCACGTTATCCACCGGGATATTAAGCCGGATAATCTCATTCGCCGAACCAGTGACCATAAAATTGTTCTGATTGATTTTGGCGCTGTTAAGCAGATGCAGCCCCCCCAAAAAGACCAGGCCAGTTCGGCCCAAGACAGTACGGTGATTATTGGCACGATGGGTTATGCGCCACCGGAACAACTGGCGGGCCAACCGGGATTAAATAGTGATCTTTATGCAGCTGGGATGATTGCGATCCAGGCCTTGACAGGGGTAAAACCACGGGACATTGAACGGAATCAGGAAACGGGAGAACTGGACTGGCAAAAGCATATCAGTGTTGACCTGGGCCTGGCCACGATCCTTAACCGCATGATCCGCTTTAATTTTACAGAGCGCTATCAATCAGCCCCTGAGGTTTTAGGAGATTTAGGAAAGCTGCGAGTGAAATAGCCTGGGTGGAGATAACGTCTGCCTAGCGACGGGTGCGTGATGACCAAATTGGATCCCCTGGCAAGTAAATCACCAAGTTGCCATCATTTTGCATGACCACAAAGGATTCTCGCCGCCCCACGGTTCCTGAAGACCATAAGGGTGACTGGCCTGGACTGTACAGCACTAAATTGCCATCATTTTGCATCACCAGTCGTTCAACAGCCCGATTATTTGTTTTGGATGACCATAGAGGAAATTCCTGACCACCCCGACGTTCATAAACAACTAAGTTGCCATCACTCTGCAACCGCAAAAAATAAACACCATTAGTCGAAGCTAAATATTCGCCTGGACGTAGAACTTCTCCTGGGTTGAGCCGATCTGATCCAGCCCCAGCCATGACCATCATTGCCCCCCAGGCCAGAATCAGGGATGCACCTACTCCAACAGTGGTTAACTTAAAAACTTGGCGCGACAAAACCTTGAGCATTTTTAAACTATTCAAAACATCCAACTGCACCATACCCTAAAAAAAGTCTTAGTTAAGCTGAGAGAGAAGAGAACAACACAACGTATTTTGAATAGATAAAAGCCACTGGGCATTACGGATTAGACCCTTATTTAGAGCCTCTATGTCTTAATCTATATGAGTAGAGCTACAGAGAATTTAAGGATATCTATAACTTTGAAAAGTGAAAATAGCTATCCCCCACTCATTGATGGCTGACCCGCATTAGGCGGACGGTGGGTTTTTCCTGGTACGGCTGGCCCTTGGTTTTGGAACTGGGGTAGGTTCAACAACGGCAGGCACGGCTTCAGCAATGGGTTGTTCTAGGGCTAGGGGTTGACTTGCCGAGGCAGGTTGGATCAAAACGGGGGCGGTTTCTTTTTGTTTAAGGCTCAGGGGAATCCGAATCGGTTGCAACTGCTCCAATAAACAACTGGCCAAGGGTAGGGTTTGATCCAATTCATCCAAAGGCCGTGGTACAAGCATGACTGCATGGAGTTCACCAATCCGGTCTGCTGCGGCCATCCCCGCCTCAAGAGCCATTGCTGCATTGGAGGCCGTTCCCCGAACAATCACCGTACAGAGGCCCGCCCCAATCACTTCATAGGCCGTCAGCACTACCTCAGCTGCTTTGAGCATGGCATCAGCCGCCCCGACCATGGCCGGAAAGCCCCTTGTTTCCAGTAAACCCACCGCATGACTACTGAGCCGATGTCCTGAATGTTTCCCGGTCAATTCCGCTAAACGACTACCAATGGGCAGAATCTGATCCAGGTTCGGGTCAGGGCGGGCTAAAACCAAGGTGGATAATTCTTGTCCAAATTGGCTGGCCCGTTCAGCCCCTTCCGCAACGGCCAAACGCACATCGGAAATATTGCCCCGCACAATTGCTGTACAGTGGCCACTACCAATTTTTTCATAGCCAATCAGATGGACATCAGAGGACTTGAGCATATGATCGGCAATCCCGACAATGGCCGGAAAACTTTGGGCCGATACTAAACCCAAAGCCAAATCAGTGTAGTCGGTGGGACGATTCATTCCGGTTGTTTGTAGGATATAAAGGCTGTGGCTTCATTTTACCGTGAGTCTCTTGTTTCCTGGGGTTGGGGCAGAATTAGCAATTGGGGCCTGGGCCGCAATTGGAGAAAATAATCAGGTCAGCAACCCTAATTTCCCCCGGCAGATTAACCAAGCTAAAATAGGGCAGAGTCTCTCTGGTAGTTAAGCCATGCGACCTGTGATTACATCTGTGGCGGTAGTCCTGGCCCTAGTCTCAATCTATGCCTGGGGTAACTTTTGGCTGCGGAATCTTGGGGCCTTCTCAGTCCTGGTACTTTGGTATTTCGCAGTTCTCCAACCCCCCAAGCAATCAGGCTTTTGAGGTAAGTGAGGACTGGGATGTTTCCCCTTGGCGATCAAGGATATTAACCGGAGGACAGGAATCATGGTCAAAATTATTAGTCGCCGCAGTTTAGGTATTCAACCGGTCTATGACATTGGTGTGGCAGAGGATCATAATTTTGTGATTCGGGGGGGCCTGGTGGCCAGCAACTGCTTTAATAAGTCCCACTCCACCGCCTACGGGTACGTCACCTTCCAAACAGCCTACTTGAAGGCCCATTACCCGGTGGAGTACATGGCGGCCCTCCTTACGGCCAACAGTGGTGATCAAGATAAGGTTCAACGCTATCTGGCCACCTGCATGACGATGGGGATTGAGATTCAACCACCGGATATTAATCGCTCTGGGGTGGACTTTACACCGATTGGGCAAAGTATTTTGTTTGGCTTGTCGGCGGTGCGTAACGTTGGCCTGGCGGCGATTGAAGCGATTTTGGCAGCCCGTCAAGACGGGGGAGAATTTCAATCCCTAGCCGATTTTTGTGATCGGGTTGATCCACGGGTGGCCAATAAACGGGCGGTGGAAGCCTTAATTTCATCTGGGGGCTTTGACAAAATTGAACCTAACCGCAACCAACTCCTCCATGATCTGGAACTGGTGCTGGAGTGGGCCCAGGGGCGGGCTAAAGATCGGGCGGTGGGGCAAGGCAATTTGTTTGATATGTTCGGTGGCATGGCCGCGGAAACCCCCACTAGCAGTTATGAAGCGGCTCCCAAAGCTCCCCCGGTGGCAGATTTACCCGATGGGGATAAGTTACGAATGGAAAAAGAACTGCTCGGTTTTTATGTTTCAGATCATCCCTTAAAAGGAGTCCAAACTGCAGCCCGGATGTTAGCCCCCATTAACCTTGGCGACCTAGATCAGCAAGGAGATCAAAGTCTCAGTGCCATTGTCTTAATTACAGAGCTAAAACCGATTGTCACCAAAAAAGGAGATCGGATGGCGGTCATCCAAATGGAAGATCTCACGGGTAAAGCCGAAGCAGTGGTTTTTCCCCGAACATTTGAGCGGATTGGGCATTTACTAGCAGCAGATCGACGGCTGATGGTTTGGGGCAAGGTGGATCAACGGGATGATCGGCGGCAATTTCTGATCGAGGATGCCGAACCCATCGAAGAAGTACGGATGATTATGGTTGAACTCCCCCCAGCCCAGGCCAGTGATCTCCAGGCCCAGCATCGTCTTTCCGAAATTCTCAAAGCCCAGGCCGGCGAAGCACCTAAAATCCCCATCATTGCCAAAATCACGGATCAACACCAGGCCCAGTATGTCCGGTTGGGGGCCCAGTTCCGGGTCGAGTCCGATGCAAGAACCGTGACAGCCTTGAACCAGGCCGGATTTGTAGCAAAATCTTCCCAATTAGTCCCAGCGTAGTTTTGAGTCGAAATTAGCTTAGGAGAATTACTTTTTCTTGCCCTTAGGTGGTTCTTGGGGAGTTAACTCAGCCAGCCGAAACGTCACCAGTTTGTCCCAATTCCCGCCTTCAAATAAAACCGCTGCTTTCCCATCTGTGATCCGCTGCACCAGGCCTTGAAAGCCATAGTAGGTATCCCCAGGATTAATCACTTTCACAATGGTTCCGGGCAAAATCAAGGTCTGAGTTAGGGCTGCCATAATAAAATATCCTTGTTGAGTCGTGACAAGATAGATAATAGTCTAGCCTAGAGTGGCTTATGTCATTGCAAATATCATCTCAGGGAAACCCTGCCTAGAACATTCTCCAAGTTAGGGACGGCGATTGGTCTGACGCGGACGAAAATTAGCCACTGACTGCACCAGGCCCAGGGCAATGGCATTGGCCATCAGGGAGGAGCGACCATAACTCAACCAAGGTAAGGGGATCCCTGTCACAGGGGAGAGGCCAATGGTCATACCAATGTTAATCACCACCTGAAAAATGATCATTGCGAACATCCCGATGGCAATCAGGGAACCAAAATCATCCGCGGCACTGTTGGCAATTTGAATAATCCGCAAACAGATAAACCAGAATAGGACCAGAACTAGAAAAGTCCCAATTAAGCCAAATTCCTCACCAATGGCCGAAAAGATAAAATCCGTATGTTGTTCGGGAATGAACCCCAATTGGGTTTGCGTGCCATGATTTAAGCCCCGTCCAAACAACCCCCCGGCCCCCACCGCAATCCGAGACTGAATCAGGTGATAGCCCCCCCCAAGGGGATCTTTATCGGGGTTGAGAAAGAGGGTAATCCGGTCTTTTTGATAGTCGTGGAGTAAATTCCAGAGGACTTGCCCCAGGCCCCCACTGGCTAAATTTAATACCCCGGCCCCAACCGCCCCCGTCAAGCCCAAGGGCAAACACCACCAGGCCAAGATCGCCATGCCCACTACCCAAGCCAACCAGAGCCAAAGGGAGAGATTGTAGGGCAACGCCAGTCCCAGGATAATTGCTGAGACTAAAGGAGAAATCATCAGGACAATCCAGCCCCCGTGAGCATTGGCCCAATAGAGCATTCCCACTGTAATTGCCACAAATACTAAAGCTGTGCCTAAATTAGGCTGGGCTAAAATTAAGCCCATTGGCAGGATCAAGGCTCCCACAACGCGGGCAATTCCCAATAAATTATTGGCCGGCCGCCGATTTAACAAAGCTGCGATAGTGACAATCACCCCGACTTTGGCAAATTCTGAGGGTTGGACATTAAAGCCCCCAATCTGAATCCAGCGTTGGGCCCCCAAGGCCGTAACCCCAAAGAGAGAGACCGCCACCAAAGCAAGATTTGTTGCCCCGTAAGTGTACCAATGCCAGGCCTGGAGGGTATCATAGCGCCAGCGGGCAATCCCTAACGTGGTGATCAACGCCACCCCAGCCGTGAGCAAATGATCGAGCCAGTTCATCTCACCTTTATTGAAATCAATGCTGTAAATGGACACGACTCCAATCAAGAGGAGACTGACTACGGCCCCCATTAACAACCAGTCAATGTTTTGCCAGGGCCGCCACCAAACAGACCATCCCTGCCAAAGACGGACAAAATAGGGAGGTTGGCTGGCCGAACGGGAAGGTGAACTAGGCATAGGCAATAAGCAAGTTGCGCCGATAAACGATTAGATGCCTTTAGAGAGGAAAAAACCACTCAAGAGGATAGATTTTTGTCAGTTCCCGATTGAAGATGGAGGTCATAGCCAAGGCTAATGCTTTTGAAGCAGTGACTTCATCGCCTCCGTCAGCCTCCATCTTAGAAGTAGTCTGGTTACTCTAGTCAGGGGATTGACAATAATCATGGGCAGCGGGGGCATCTCTGCGACAAACCGACCGCGACCCCTGTTATAGTAACTTGAGACCGTCTTAGGCGGATTCATTAAATTCTTTCAATGAAAAATATGATTGAACCTTTACTCTGTGGGATTGTTCTCGGTCTAATTCCTGTCACCCTAGCGGGCCTCTTTGTGGCGGCTTATTTGCAGTACAAGCGGGGCGATCAACTCGGAGTCTAACAAAAAACAGTTTGCCTTGAGGGTTTTGACATTTCCCCTCATCCTCAAAACAGGATCAGCCTTTGATAGATGATCGCTCCATTACTTTTAGCAGGAGTGAATCTATCAATTTGAGAAAGAACTAATACTTGGTTAAGGAGTCAGAGAATTGCGGTATCTATTCACCTCAGAATCGGTTACAGAAGGCCACCCCGATAAAATTTGTGACCAGATTTCCGACTCTATCCTAGATGCCCTCTTGACCCAAGATTCTCGGAGTCGGGTGGCGGCGGAAGTGGTGGTGAATACGGGCCTGGTCTTGATTACTGGGGAAGTGACAACCCTGGCCAATGTTAATCTGGTGGATATTGTTCGCCATAAAATTGCCGAAATTGGCTACACCGATGCGGACAATGGCTTTGCGGCCCATAGTTGTACCGTACTCACCGCTTTAGATCGTCAATCTCCAGACATTGCCCAAGGGGTTGACTCGGCCCAAGAGCAGCGGGAAGCCCTAAGTGAATCAGATCTCGATTGCATTGGCGCAGGTGATCAAGGGATTATGTTTGGCTATGCCTGCAACGAAACCCCAGAATTGATGCCTTTGCCCATTAGTCTGGCCCACCGTGCTGCCCGGAGACTGGCTGAAGTTCGCAAAGAAGGAAAACTCCCCTACCTCCGTCCAGATGGGAAAACCCAAGTCACGGTTATTTATGAAGATGGTCAGCCGGTGGGGATTGATACAATCCTGATTTCGACTCAGCACACGGCTACCATTGGGGACATTACCGAAGATAAAGCCATCCAGGCCAGGATTAAAAAAGATCTTTGGGACTATGTTGTCCAACCCATCTTTGCCGATATTGCGCTCAAACCCGATAGCCAAACCCGCTTTTTTGTGAATCCGACCGGGAAATTTGTCATTGGCGGCCCCCAAGGGGATGCGGGTTTAACGGGGCGGAAAATTATTGTTGATACCTACGGGGGTTATTCCCGGCATGGGGGCGGCGCATTTTCGGGTAAGGATCCGACCAAGGTAGATCGCAGCGCGGCCTATGCGGCTCGGTATGTGGCTAAAAATATCGTGGCAGCCGGCCTGGCAGATAAATGTGAAGTTCAATTGAGCTATGCCATTGGGGTTGCTCGTCCGGTGAGTATTTTTATTGATACCTTTGGCACAGGGAAAGTTGATAACCAAGTTCTCCTGGATTTGGTTGAAAAACACTTTGAACTCCGACCAGCGGGAATGATCCAAGCCTTTGGCCTGCAAACCCTTCCAGCAGAACGGGGTGGACGCTTTTATCAAGATGTTGCTGCCTATGGCCATTTTGGGCGGAATGATCTAGATTTACCTTGGGAAAAAACAGATAAGGCAGAGATTTTGAAAGCAGCACTTTAATGACTGGCAACAACCCGATGCAACATTACCTTTCTTGTTAAAAAACTAATTCTCCAAGGGTGGAGGGGTAGTCCTAAATTCAACCTATGAGGTTTTAATTATGACTGATACCTTCAAGCTGAGTTGGGGCTAAAAGCGTTACGATACTAGATCCATTGCGCCTCTTCCAGGCCTCGCTGTGACCAAACCCTTTTCCGGCAAATTTTTCTATGAGTCTTCCGATTGTGGCCATTGTCGGCCGTCCTAATGTTGGTAAATCTACCCTAGTCAATCGGCTCACGGGAGAAATGGCTTCAATTGTCCATGATCAACCGGGTGTGACCCGCGACCGCACCTATCGCCCTGCGTTTTGGCAAGATCGGGAATTTGTGGTCGTAGATACCGGGGGCCTAGTTTTTGGTGATGACAGTGAGTTCTTACCCTTAATTCGCCAGCAAGCGATAGTTGCCCTCAATGAAGCCAAAGTCGCCATCTTCATGGTGGATGGTCAAATTGGCCCAACAGCCTTGGATTTAGAAATTGCCGCTTGGCTCCGACAGCAACCCGTGCCTATTTTACTTGCAGTGAATAAATGTGAATCTCCCCAGCAAGGCCTGGCCCAAGCGGCAGAATTTTGGCAACTGGGCCTGGGGGAACCCTATCCGATTTCCAGTATTCATGGCAGTGGCACTGGCGAACTTCTAGATCAACTCCTGGACTATATCCCACCCACTGATCCCGAAATTACTACTGATGAAATTCGCGTTGCGATTGCGGGCCGTCCCAATGTAGGTAAATCTAGCCTACTTAATGCCTTTCTAGGGGCTGAGCGGGCCATTGTTAGTCCAATTTCTGGAACCACTCGGGATGCGATTGATACGGTTGTGGAGCGGGATGGCCAAACCTATCGCTTAATTGACACGGCTGGAATTCGGCGGCGTAAAAGTGTGGACTATGGCCCAGAGATGTTTGGGGTGCATCGCGCCTTCCAGGCCATCCATCGAGCGGATGTCGTCTTGTTCATTTTAGATGCCCTAGAAGATATTACGGAACAAGATCAACGCCTAGCTGGACACATTGCGGAACAGGGGCGGGCCTGTGTGCTGGTTGTGAACAAGTGGGATGCGGTCGAAAAAGATACCTATACAATCAATGATTACCGTCATCGTGTCTATCAACGCCTCAACTTTGTGGATTGGGCTGAGGCAATTTTTGTCAGTGCCTTGACCGGGCAGCGAGTTAATAAGGTTTTTGACTTCGTGAACCAGGCCGTAGAGCAACATCGCCGGCGGGTGAGTACCGCTGTGGTGAATGAAGTTGTTCAAGATGCCGTCAATGGGCATAGCCCGCCTGCAACCCGCCAAGGTCGTCAAGGGAAAGTGTATTATGCCACCCAAGTCAGTACTCAGCCCCCAACTATGGCTATTTTTGTCAACGATACTAAGTTATTTAAGGACAATTACCGCCGCTATTTAGAAAAACAGTTTCGGGAACAATTGGGTTTTAAGGGAACACCCATCCGATTGCTGTGGCGCGGTAAAAAACCCCGACATGGTGTACCCGAATAGCGAGCACAGTCCTAGTATTATTGACTCAATTGCTTGGACAACATAAAACCGCTCAAGCCCATCAGGAAGAATTAGGCAGTTGCGGATAATATTCAAATGGAGCTGACGGGAGTCGAACCCGTGTCCGCCCAAGTTATTAAGTGTCCTACTCATTCACAGGTTTAGCCTTTCTAATCCTTAGGCGGGAACTGCTCCTTATTCCGAACAGTAGGATTCTCAGAGAGGGTCTTGGTTAATTACTGTCCCCGAGAGCAGTAACTAAAGCATCCGTTGGGGGGTTAATCTATAATCTTTAACGGAGTCAGACTATAGATGCTCGAACCAAAAGAGTGGTATTTAGGCTACAGCAGCAGCTTTACGAGCAAAAGGAACGATGTTGTTCGCAGTTACATTTTTTTGAACTCTTGATTTGCGAGAGGGAGTTCGCTCTCGACCTGTATCATAGAACCCGGTTCACAAGAACGTCGAAACCGTTACAGCCCCGTGTCTATATCTTCAATTATACAGAGCAGAAACTATTGTTGCAGAACAAAAGCTCCCCGAATATGGAATTTGGCCAACAGGGTTCAAGGCCAGGCCTGCCAGTTATCGTTAAAAATTGACATTCTGGGAAAGGCAATCGGATTATCATTGGCTATCAAGTGCTGTTGGAGTTGAGCTAAGGGTTTGCTTTCCAGGGGTAGGGGTTGAATTAAGTCCGGCGGTAACAGGTTCCGTTTCAAGACAAATGCTGCGGCTGTTCCGGCTCCGGCTCCGGCTGACCACTCATAGGCCTGGACTCGATAGGCAGCAGCGGCAATATGACTGACGGCAATATTCTTGCCTGTAGCAATTAAATTATCAATCCGGGGGGGAATCATGGCCCGCAAGGGAATTTGAAAAGGATAGGTTTCCGCTGCCCCTTGGCGTTCTCCCGGCCGTTCAATATTGCCTGGTTTTTCCGGGGGATTTTTTAACATACAGGGATGAAAATCAATCGGATAATGCCCAATCCCCACACTATCGGGATAGAGTCGTGCTCGGGTGCGCCAGGCCATGTCTTGAATTGCCAGTTCTCCCGTCATTACCTTCAGTCCTTGTAAGCCCCCCAGGCCAATGGATAAATCCTGAAACAGTTCCGGTGGTAACTGGGTTTGATAGTAAGGATCTTTGGCGTAGTCCTTCCGAGAAATATCCACCTCGTTTACCTGAAACCCCTGGGGCCAGCCACTGGCATACCGGCCAATCAACCGCCGCCCTTCGCGCACATAGGGAAATTTTGAAAGGCCGTGAGCCGTTCCCATGGGAGAATCCAGGCCAGATAAATATCGTAAATAGGGGTTCGGGCGTTTGGGTTCCGTCAGTTTAGAGTCCGTTGTGCCGCCCCAGAGCCAATAGAAATAGCCTAAGGCCAGGTTTTCCCCGCCGGCTAAACTTTCAGCGCGAATTCCCCCTAACCAGCCCCCTGGATTGAGTTGCCCCTTGGCCTGGAGTTGAGCGCGGGTATAAATCCAGTTATCAGTAGCATTTCCCGGCCCGTAATCATTGCCACCGCCCCAGTTCTGCATCGAAATATCCCCAGGGGTGACGGAGCGGAAATTTTGCCCGACTTTGGCACTGTGGATCCGGCGATAGGTAAACACTAACTCTGGCTCTAGGGCATAACGGGGCAGATCAAAGCTATAAAACGGCTCGAATTGGGGATAAAACTCCGGTTTAGTGTAGTCCTGTGGTGTTGCGGTTGCCTCCATTGCAAAGGTATAGGTGAAGGCCTGGGGGCAGTAGGGATAGGGGGTTTTACTTGACGAGGAGGGGTTTTGGGCATCTACCGGATCAATCCCGAGTTTGTAGGGTAAGTCGGCCAGGCCTAACAGTTCTCCGGTTTCCGTGGCTTCGATGACAATCCAAGGGCGATTCGGGGGCGGCGTGAACTGAATAATCTTCTTCATAAAGTTAACTGAGTCGGTTTCGGTATAAATATCTTTGAGAATTTGCGAGAGTAAAAATGTATTTAGGGGCGGGGCGTTGGCGGCGGGTTGATGTTGGATTGCTCTCAGGGTTTGAATTTGCTCCCCATTTCCCACGGGCTGAATCGTTAACTCTTTGGGTACGGTGTTCAAAAATAGATGGAGTTTCCCTTTACCTTCTTTCTCAGCTTCTGTCAGCATTTGGCTAATGATTTCGTGACCGGCCTGGGGGAGAAAACACACTTCACTCACCCAACAATCACCGGGGCGCGGGTTCTTGGCCTGGGCAATCAGTCGCTGTCGGAGTGTGTTGTAGCCTCTAGGAAAATACAGTAATTCCCGTTGGCGCGGCCGTTCATCCAGAGCCGCAGTCCCCTGAGCCGAAATTTGTCCTCCCAGCCAATCGGTAAGTTCGGTTAAGCAAACGGTTTTTCCCGCTAACAAGGCTTCATAGGTCGCTGCAACACCTGCTAGGCCGCCACCAACAACGAGAATGTCACAGGTGATGTTTTGAGCCATTGGTCGTAACGTGTTTGCCTGGCCTGGTTCAATAACACTCCAACCTAAACTTAGCAAGGTGAGAGAAAGCAAACGAAAACCTAGCTTAACTCTTTCCCCCAAGTGCCTAGCATTCAAACAATTTAGAAAGATTTGAGCAAAAAAGATCATAACAAATTCGGCTTTAGATTTAAGTGATCCGACAATCACCAAGCCTAGACTTACATAATAATGAACAATCTAGGAAGATAATTTTCGCAATGTTGATGCCAGATCACCAAATGTAATTACCTTTAATGAGTATTTTCTTTCAAGGTCGCGAGCAGTATCACGATTTAAGCTATAAAATACAATCAATATTACGTTATCATCTCTACCAAAACGCTCTTGTATGGATTGATAGCGAAGAAAAGACTCTGGACAATCACGATGAGATGCGGACTTACACTCAACAATTAAATACTTTTTGGGAAGCTTGAATATCAAGTCGATCTCGGCATCTAAGTTGCCATTGTTATTTTCTGAGAAGTATATTTTGACCTTTTCAAGATACTCAACCTGTTTTACTACAGAAAGTACTTTTTGTCTGGTAGCAACTTCAAACCAATCACCATTTATAAAATTGCGAACATTCGGATCATCCTTGATTTTGATATTAAGAATATTTGAAGTCTTATCATAATGATATTCTTCAGTTAGCCCATGTTTATGGAATGCCTCGGCCAACTTCAAGCAAGAATTCCTTACGATTTCATGTTTCTTCTCAAAATCAATTTCAATAGTGGTTTCATTCCCGGAGATGGCTTGTTTTATCGCTTGATGTAAAGGAGAAATTTCAGTTTTTTGGAGTTTATCTGCGAGAGATTCAAAACAAGACTGGGAAGAACTACATGACTTGACAGAAACCCCTTTTGATTCAAGCCAGCTAGCTATTGTTGGAAAATTACTAGAGTAAGAATCTTTCTTATGAAGAAATGAGTGATAATCATCCAGAAATTTTCTAAGAAAGACCCATTGGTAATGAAAGTCACCTTTGATAGCTTCTAACCGTTGTGCTAAAAGATTTAACCATTCGATGTAGTCTTGCTTTTGCTGACTATGCAGTTTATGGTTATCGTCAATTGTAGTTTGCAAAATTCCTGAAGTATTAGTAGTATAAGTATCTAAATTTTCTACTACCTTATTTTTCTGTTGAGGGGGCTGATCAATTTTAATAACCTCTGAATTTAGCTGAAGTTGAACAAGTTTTTCTAGATTGATAAGGCTATTTTCAATAGATGCTATTCTTTCTTGATTTTTCTGTTCGTATTGATCCAGTTTTTCGCTAAATTTCGATAAAACAGTCATTAAACTTGCCATGTCAATTTGATCTTTCTTCCTATTCGACTTTAATATCTTATCTGGAGATTGATAACTTTGCCCTAACTGGCGATTATTACGAGAGAACAAAAGAAATAAACTGATTGAGACAGTACTACTTGCTACAAACGTTAGAACGAGAGCAGAAAAACCATGTTTAATGACGATTTGATCCAGAAAAAATTGGGGATTATCTACTTGATAAGTAGATTCAGGGTTAGAGTCTATGGCAGGAGGATTATTTTGGGCAATAAGCGTCTCTGAGGCAATTTCGCGAAAACCTATGTGATGAGTGTTTGCTGCATTAAGCTCTTGATATTTTGGAGAACTACCAGCAAATGTAGAAAGCAGAATAGTGGCCAGGCCTGGAATTAAGACTTGAGGAACAATCCAAGAGTAGGTCATGGGGCTTGATACGACTATTTTTTGAGCATTTTAGCTTATGTGAGCGGCAACCCTGTTCGTTGTATAGAAATTTTAACCTTATGATTCCATAAAAAAAGAGGAGCTAACTGCCCCCCTCTTGATATATCTAATTCAACAGAGTACTGAGATTAGTAACGATAGCCACTCCCGCTTTGGTTAGGTTTGTGAACGATAAAGCTCATCACCTGGCACTGTTTGATGTTGTCAAAGGCGACAATCCGGATGTAGCAGTTGGGATATTCAGAGCGGCATTGTTGGACTTCATTCAAGACTTCTTGGGGAGAAGAGCAATCAAACAAGGGCAACTTCCACATTGTCCAGTAGTAGATTTCAGCGGCAGAGCTTTCGTTAAATTCCACACAGGGGTGGTAGCCTTGGTCGATGGTGTACTGGATTTGGCGGGCAATCTGGGCATCGCTCAAGGGAGGCAAATAGGAGAAGGTTTCGTAACGCCGCTCTTTGGGTAATGTTTTCATAATGTCGTCAATGTCCTCAAAGGTTTAGGAATTAGATTGATGGGTTGAATCGGTCAAATCGGCAGCAGTCGGGCTAGAGGTCTCGGGTGAGGCCTGGGGAGTCGCAACTTGGGTCATCCGTTCCAGTTGTTGACAGCGTTGGTGCAAATTAGCTTTTTGAATCCCAGTGCGTAACATTTCAGGCAGAAAGTCAGCCACTTGATCCGCTAAATCCTCGCGCACCGTCAAAATCCGAAAGGCTAAGTCTTGCTTTTCCTGAAACAGGTCTTGCAAGTAGCGTTCACCATCCTGCACCCGTTCTTTGGTTGTAAACCGTTGTAGCCAGAGAGAGCGTGGCGGGTCTGTTTCGTCCAGTTGGGCAATCACAGTCCGCACGGCCTGGTAAGTTAGGTAACTAATCAGGGTTTTGGCGGTCTCTTTGGCAACGTGCTTGACATCCATAGACTGACCTAGACCAAGGGGGAGAAGCAGATGATATTGGGGATAGGATAACCAACTTTTTCTACTTCCCACCACCAGGCATCTGGCTTAGACGGTATCCACAGCCTCAAATTCAAACTTGATTTCTTTCCAGAGTTCGCAAGCTGCTGCCAATTCCGGTGACCACTTACAGGCTTCCCGGATAATATCGCCACCTTCACGCATCAGGTCGCGACCTTCATTCCGGGCCTGGACACAGGCTTCAAGGGCGACCCGGTTGGCAGTTGCACCCGGCGCATTCCCCCAGGGGTGACCCAAAGTCCCACCACCAAACTGGAGCACAGAATCATCACCAAAGATTTCCACGAGGGCAGGCATGTGCCAGACGTGAATCCCCCCGGAAGCGACGGCCATCACCCCACCCATAGAAGCCCAGTCTTGGGTAAAGTAAACCCCCCGCGAGCGGTCTTGTTCGATGTAGTTTTCCCGGAGCAGATCAATGAACCCGAGGGTAATGGCTTTGTCACCCTCCAATTTACCGACAACGGTACCGGTGTGAATGTGGTCACCGCCGGACATCCGCAAACACTTGGCCAGCACCCGGAAGTGGATCCCGTGGTTTTTCTGCCGGTCAATCACGGCGTGCATGGCCCGGTGAATATGGAGTAACACCCCATTATCCCGACACCAATGGGCCAAGGTTGTGTTGGCGGTGAAACCACCGGTTAAAAAGTCATGCATGATGATCGGCATTTCCAGTTCTTTGGCGAACTCGGCCCGCTTCAGCATTTCTTCACAGGTGGCGGCGGTCACGTTGAGGTAGTGGCCTTTAACTTCGCCCGTCTCGGCCTGGGATTTATGAATGGCATCGGCAACAAAGAGGAAGCGATCACGCCAGCGTTGGAAGGGTTGGGAGTTGATGTTTTCGTCGTCCTTGGTGAAATCTAAACCACCCCGGAGACATTCATAGACTGCCCGCCCATAGTTTTTAGCCGACAAGCCCAGTTTTGGTTTAATCGTACAGCCGAGCAGGGGACGACCATACTTGTTAATTTTATCCCGCTCAACTTGAATCCCGTGGGGTGGGCCTTGGAAGGTTTTCAGGTAAGCAACGGGAACACGCAGGTCTTCCAAACGCAGAGCTTTTAGGGCTTTGAAGCCAAACACGTTCCCGACCAGTGAGGTCAAGAGGTTAGTGACAGAGCCTTCTTCAAATAGATCCAAAGGATAGGCAATGTAGGCAATGAATTGATTATCTTCACCGGGAACGGTTTCGATGTCGTAGCAGCGACCTTTGTAGCGATCTAAGTCGGTCAACAAGTCTGTCCACACCGTTGTCCAGGTTCCGGTCGAGGACTCAGCCGCCACAGCCGCAGCAGCTTCTTCATAGGGGACACCGGGTTGGGGCGTGACCCGAAAGGCCGCTAAGACATCCGTATCTTTGGGGGTGTAGTCCGGTGTGTAGTAGGTGAGCCGATAGTCTTGCACCCCGGCTTTGTACCCAGCTTTACCGGGGGCTTTTTGTGCGTAGGACATAAAATGAGCTTCCTCTTGGTTTAGTCACCTGTACATCAAACAGGTGGTGCGTCGCAAAATCCAACCCTACAGTTTTGAGATCACTCCCAGGCCCAGTGTTCCTAACATCATTAGCCATAAAAATCAGACCAGAATTAAATCTGTCAATTAACAGAGATAAATTATGACATCAAAATGCTGAAGAGGGATTAAGCTCTCCGGAGTGCTCACAAGTTTGTAGGCTATCTATATAAAGCATTAGCTTAAATGACCCCAATTGCAATAACTAGGGCTTTGGAGATTCTTAATGTTTGTATAGGAACTAGTTATCAATCTTTGCGTTTATTTACAGCTAAATTCCTATCACCAATTATGCCATAGAAACAAGTCAATTGTCATCGAGTTTTTTCATTCTTATATTCAATGATTGTAGGCTGTGTTTCCTGACCAAATTGTGCTTTCAAAGCCTTGGCAGGGGAGTCCCCCTCAGGAAAAAATGATTGCTAAGGGGTGGGCCGCTGGTCTGGAGAATGACGACTTCTCGGTAGGTCTAATCGTGAAGTTATGAAACAGATAATTTTTAGATTCTCTGTAAATATTTAATCGGAGTTCGCTAGACTGAGAAATGATCAGGAACAAGATAAGTCGTATCGGGATGAGGCAATGGCAGGGATGCAAGCTCCACGGGGAACCCGGGATATTTTGCCCACAGAAGTCTCCTATTGGCAGCAAATTGAAGGCATCGCTCGGCAGATTCTTCACCAGGCCGCGTTTCAAGAAATTCGTACCCCACTATTTGAACAAACTGAATTATTTCAACGGGGAATTGGGGAGGCGACAGATATTGTTGGCAAGGAAATGTACACCTTTACGGATCGGGGCGGGCGTTCTTTAACCTTGCGGCCAGAGGGAACAGCCAGTGTGGTGCGGGCCTATATTGAGCATGGGTTCCAGGCCCAGGGGGGAATCCAACGCCTTTGGTACACCGGCCCGATGTTTCGCTATGAACGTCCCCAGGCCGGCCGGTATCGGCAATTTCATCAGTTGGGGGTGGAAGTTTTAGGTACTCATTCGCCCCGAGCCGATGCGGAGGTGATTGCCTTGGGCCTGGATATTCTCAAAGCCCTGGGCCTGGGGGATGTGACCTTAATGCTCAATTCTGTGGGAAGTCGAGAAGATCGGCAGCGGTATCGCCAGGCCTTGGTGGATTACTTAACCCCCTTTCGCGACGAATTAGATCCGGACTCTCAAACGCGGCTGGAGCGCAACCCGTTACGGATTTTGGATAGCAAAGACCCGAAAACCCAGGCGATTGCCCAAGATGCTCCCCAATTACTCGCGTACTTAGCTCCCGCCTCCGCAGAACATTTTGAACAGGTACAGCAGTATTTAACGGATTTGGGGATTACCTACACCATCAATCCCTGCCTAGTGCGGGGCCTGGACTACTACACCCATACGGCCTTTGAGTTTCAACAACTAGACCTGAATCAAGAGGCAACGGTCT
Organism: Pseudocalidococcus azoricus BACA0444; assembly: GCF_031729055.1. Classification (NCBI taxonomy): domain Bacteria; kingdom Bacillati; phylum Cyanobacteriota; class Cyanophyceae; order Acaryochloridales; family Thermosynechococcaceae; genus Pseudocalidococcus; species Pseudocalidococcus azoricus. The sequence continues at coordinate 36,848 of NZ_JAVMIP010000009.1, forward strand.
GTGGGGGAGGACGTTATGATCACCTCGTCAGCGAATTGGGCGGCCCAGAAACTCCGGCCGTGGGTTGGGCGATGGGGCTAGAACGGTTGATTTTACTCCTCCAGGCCCAGCAGGTGGCTCCAGAGATTCATCTAGATTTCTATGTCGTGGCCAAAGGTGACACAGCAGAACGACAAGCCTTAAAACTCGCCCAGCAGCTTCGACATTTAGAATTTGCCGTCGAGCAGGATTTAAGTGGCAGTGCCTTTGGGAAACAGATGAAACGGGCCGACCGCAGTGGGGCCAAACTGTGCCTGATTATTGGCGAAACTGAAGCCACTCAGCAAACTGTCCAAGTCAAAGCCCTCAGAACTAGCGAGCAAACCCTGATCAGCCAGGCCAAACTCGTTCACAATCGTGCTCAACTTCAGCAATGGCTCAATGGAGCGGGCCTGGAACTGCCTTAATCTTAGCCCTCCCTAACTAACCGGACGTTGTTTTCTTGGCTCTGGTTGAGGTTGACTGCGTGGATTTTTTGGGCGTAGTTTTGCGGGTTGTGGTTTTCTTTGGGGTAGATTTATTGGCTGTGGTGTTTTTTGTGCCCGCTTTACCTTTGGGGGCTTTTGCGGCTAACAAGGGGAGTGCTAACTCTAAGGTCATCTCCTCAACTGTGACTCCTTCCGGTAATGAAGCATTCACCTTGCCATGATTCACATAGGGGCCGTAGGGGCCATTAAAAATCTGGATGGGCGCGTCATCACCAGGATGGTTGCCTAAGTTTTTGAGAGCTTCTTTCTTGGTGCGGCCGCGGGTGGCTTTCGGTTCTGCCAGGATTTCTAAAGCACGCTCCAAGGTGATGGTAAACAGGTCATCCCCAGCTTTGAGGGAGCGGTATTCTTTTTCCCCATCGGGATCTACCACCACATAGGGGCCAAACCGACCTTGATTGGCCTGGATGAGTTTGCCCGTTTCAGGATGAAGGCCGAGGGTGCGCGGCAGAGATAGCAACGTTACCGCCAGATCTAGGGTCACTTCTTCAGCGGTCACTCCCTTTGGCAAAGAGGCACGCTTGGGTTTTGGGTTTTCCGTTGTCGCTTCACCCAATTGCACATAGGGGCCAAACCGGCCTGAGAGCAAGAAAATAGGTTCCCCAGTTTCAGGATGGAGGCCTAATTTGTCGGGGCCTTCCAGCTTTTGGCGAATTAGTTGTTCAATTTGCTCGTGGTTGAGACTGCCAGGGGTGGCATCTTGGGGCAAGGAGGCTTTAACGGGGGCATCCCCATTCTCCATGACCACAAACGGGCCATAGCGACCGACCACAACTTCGGCTTTGACATTGGGTAAATGAATCGCTCGGGCGGAACTGGGATCAATGCCTTGTTCGCGCTCCTTGACTTGGGTTTCCAGGCCCTTATCCCCTAAATAAAACTCCTCTAGGTAGGGTAACCAGTTCACCTCCCCTGTAGAAATATCATCTAAGGTTTGTTCCATCCGGGCCGTAAACCGTAAATCCACTAAGTCCGGGAAATTTTGCTCCAAAAGTCCGGTAACGGCAAAGGCCGTGAACGTGGGTTCTAAAGCATTACCGCGGCGGATGGCATATTCCCGATCCAAAATCGTGCTGATGATCGTGGCGTAGGTACTGGGGCGGCCGATGCCTTCACTTTCGAGGGCTTTAACGAGGGTGGCTTCCGTAAACCGGGCCGGGGGTTGGGTTTCATGGGCTTGGGCATCCAGCTTCTGACAAACCAGAGCATCCCCTTGGGTGAGGGTGGGAAGAATCACCTCTTGGCTTTCAAGGGCCGCATCTGGATCATCAGACCCTTCCACATAGGCCCGGAAAAATCCTGGAAAATCAATCTGCTTGCCACTGGCGCGGAAAATGGCATTGTCGGCCTGAATCTGAGCCGTGATTAAGGTCAAGCGGGCCTCAGCCATCTGACTGGCAATAGTGCGTTTCCAGATCAGGTCATAAACATCTAACTCCCGACCACTTAATCCCGTCGCGTTCGGCAACACAAAAGCACTTCCCGCCGGACGAATCGCTTCATGAGCTTCCTGAGCACCTTTGGATTTAGTCGTAAACTGGCGGGGCTTGGGGGCAAGGAAATTCTGCCCATACATCCGGCTGACACAAGCGCGCGCGGCGGTAATCGCTTGCTCCGAGAGATGCACTGAGTCTGTCCGCATATAGGTAATTAAGCCCTCTTCATAGAGTTTTTGGGCAATCCGCATTGTGTCTTTGGCCGAGAGATGCAGTTTCCGGTTGGCTTCCTGTTGGAGGGTCGAGGTGGTAAAAGGGGGGGCCGGTTTGCGGGTTTGGGGCCGGGATTCCAACTGACTGACCCGCCAATCAGTTTGGATCAGACGGTCTCGCAAGGCCTGGGCCGTGGTGGCATTGAGTAAAACCACATTCCGATTGGCCTGGATTTGCCCAGTGGCGGGGTCAAAATCACTCCCTGTGGCGACGCGCTGCCCTCCGAGTTCAATTAAGGTGGCCGTAAAGGGAGATTTATTTTTATCTAAAGTCGCCTTTAAGTCCCAATAGCTCCCAGAATGAAAGGCCAGCCGCTCCCGTTCCCGATTGACAAGTAAGCGCACCGCCACCGACTGCACCCGCCCGGCCGAGAGATGGGGAGCAATTTTCCGCCACAACAGCGGGGAAAGGGTATAACCCACTAAGCGATCTAAAATCCGGCGCGTTTCCTGGGCCCGGACTAGCTTCTGATCCACTTGTCGGCAATTTTCTAGGGCAGCTTGAATGGCTTCGGCGGTAATTTCATGGAAGACCATCCGTTTAGTGGGGATTTTCGGCTTCAGTAACTGCAACAAATGCCAGCTAATACTTTCCCCTTCCCGATCTTCATCCGTGGCCAGGAGCAGTTCATCGGCATCGGCCAAGGCAGATTTCAGTTCTTTAACGATTTTTTGTTTATCCTTTGGCACGATGTAAAGGGGTTCAAATCCTTCCTCCACATTTACCCCTAAGGTGGCCCAGTCCAGGCCCTTGAGATCCGTGGGAATATCTGCCGCACTCCGAGGTAAATCGCGCACATGGCCCATTGAGGCTTCAACCCGGTAGTCTTTGGGAAGATATTTACGAATCGTGCGGGCTTTTGTGGGCGATTCAACAATGACAAGGGTGGACATAAGCAGAAGAAAGTTCCAAACCAGAGAGAAAGTAATTAAGACAAATTAGCAGTCCTGACGAAAAACCGCTTAGATCTCACAGGGTAGCAGTAGAGGCTCAGGAATGGGTATGCCCAGGCCCTAGGGAGGGGTGAATGTAACATCATTATTGACGATACATTGCCCAGAAGTTGGAGCAGCCCCGCTCCGAAAAAAGTTTATTTTGTGTAATTCGTAGCTGTGCCCCTGGTCCGAAGTCTGCTATGAAAGTTGGATTATAACTTTTTTTATTGTTTTAACTACTTTAGTAAACCCTTTTTAATCTACCCTTGGGGTAAAGGAAATTTGCCAGCTTGGCCCCAATGAATCCGCTGTCGCCCTTGTCCGAGTCCAGTTTCTTCACTCCAGTATCAGCCCAGGCCCCATGGGTTGGTGGCCTATTCCAGTCCCTTTTGTCTTTTACTGCTGAACCGATCTTTTTAGTGGGAGTCCAGGCCATAACCGGGGAATTTTTCTTCTTAGAGTCTAACGAGCAGGCTCGCCAAGTTTTAGGCCTCAAGGCATCAGGTAGTTTGCCCTGTCGGGTGGATCTGGCCCTTGTTGAGAGCGTAGGCAGTTGGCTGATGCCCCATCTCCAGGCCTGCTGGCAGCAACAAGAACCCTTATCTGTCGGTGGCGGACCATTGCTCCTCGATTTGCAGCCCTTAAGTGCCGCACTGGGCCTAGGGGATTTAATTTTAGGGAGTTGTCATCATGCTACTGCCCCCGCCGCGCTCCAAGACTCAGCCCACCGCCTCGGTAACCTTTTGAATGGATTACCTGGGATTGTTTTTTCCTTTGCCAATAGTTCTCATTGGCCGATGCAATATCTGAGTCAAGGCTGTCGAGAACTGACGGGTTACACCAATACGGAGTTGCTCTATCGCAGTGGAGAAGCCTTTAATGCCATTACCCACCCCCAAGACCTCGGCCGAGTCCTCCAAACCCTTGAATTGGCCATCACTCAGGCAAAATCCTATGAAATTGAATATCGGATTATCACCAAAGCCGGCCTGGAGCGTTGGGTGCGAGAATATGGCATCCCGGTGTTAGACCCGACCGCCTCAAGTGGTGCCGCCCCAGTCATTGCGGTGGATGGTTTTATTCGGGACATTACCGATTGGAAATTTATTAACCAGGCCCTCGACCTGCCCTTATCCCAGGTCAGTTCCAACACTGGGGATGACTTTTGCCGGGACTTAGCTCTCCATTTGACCGAGGGCCTGCGGGTAGATTTTGCCATGATTGCTGAATTAACCCCACCTCACCAGGCCGAGACGCGGGTCGTTTGCTATCAGCAGCAGGTAGAGGAAAATTTTTGCTATGACCTCAGGGGCGCGCCCTGTGAAATGGTCGCAACATCCCCAGAACCCTGCTTTTATCCCTGTAACGTTCAAGCTGCCTTTCCCGAAGATCGTCTCTTACAAGAGATGGAGATTGAAGCCTATGCAGGGATTCCCTTAATTAATGCCCGGCAAGAATGTCTGGGTTTAATGGCCGTGATGCATCAGTCCCCGATTGAAAACTTGTCCCTGATTGCCGCTGTTCTCCAAATCCATGCCCCGCGAGTTACTGCCGAACTGGAACGTCAACGGGGCGAACGGGCTCTCCAAGCCGCAGAAGCGAAATGGCGGGCCTTGGTGGAATATAGTTCTGACTTGATCTCTATTCTGGCCCCCAGTGGTGAAATTCGCTATCACAGTCCCGCTATTAACCGCTTACTGGGTTACACGGCTGCAGAACGCTTAGGTCGAAGCTTTTGGGAATTGATTGATCCGGCGGATTATCCCTTTCTTCAGCAGGCCTGGCAACGGTTAATTACCCAAAACAGCATTCTGATTACGGTTGAATATCGGGCTAAACATCGGGATGGCACCTGGCGATACCTCGAATCCACCGCCCAAAGTTATATTGACGATCCCTTCATTGCTGGCATTGTTGTCAATACCCGGGATGTGGGGGAACACAAGGAAACCACCGCTAACCTCAAGCAACTGATTCACTTTGAACAATTAGTTACCACCCTGGCCACCCAGTTTATTAACCTACCCATTGAAGACATAGATGGGGGTTTACAACGTATTCTCCAGGCCACGGGGGAATTTACAATGGCCGATCGGAGTTATTTATTTTTACTTGATGATGCCAGTGGAACTACCATTAGTAACACTCACGAATGGTGTGCTCCGGGGGTTCGTCCAGAAATCCAGACCCTCCAACACCTTGTTGTGGCGGATCTCTATCACTTTTTTCAGCCTCTATTTGACTTAGAATCCATTTGCTTAACCCGCATTGACCAGTTCCCAGCCGATAGTCCCACTCGGGAAATTTTAGAACGCCAGGATATTCAAGCCCTCTTAGCCGTCCCCTTAAGTTCAGAAGGGAAATTCATCGGCTTTCTCGGCTTTGACTATGTCCATCCTTGCAATCATGATTTGGAAACCTACATTCCCCTGCTAGAAATTTTGAGTGAACTGTTTATTAACGTCTTAGGGCGACAGCAGCAAGAAAAAGAACTGCGCCAGGCCATTGTTCAAAGCGCAAAATCCGAAGCGAAATATCGGAGTATTTTTGAGAACACCATTGAGGGTATTTTTCAATCCAGTCCCAGTGGCTCCTACATCAGTGCTAATCCCGCCCTGGCGAAAATTTATGGCTACAGCACCCCTGCCGAGTTGCAAGCGAACTTGACCGATATTAGTAACCAACTCTATGTCTTACCGGAACGCCGCCAGGAATTTGTTGAAATCCTCAGTCAACAGGGCTATGTGACAGATTTTGAGTCTCAAGTCTATCGGCGGGATGGGCAAATTATTTGGATTTCTGAAAATGCCCGGGTTGTTAAGGATACCGAGGGCCAGCCCCTTTATTTTGAAGGCACAGTTGTTGACATTACCGAGAGGAAACTAGCAGAAAGTACGATCTACTACCAGGCCTTTCACGATTTGTTAACGGGCTTACCCAATCGGGTCTTGTTTGATGATCGCTTACCCTTGGCCTTAGCGGAGGCTCGCCGTCACCATGATTTTGTGGCTGTGATGTTTTTAGACCTGGATCGTTTCAAAGCCATCAACGATACCCTCGGTCATGCCATTGGCGATCAACTCCTCCAAGAAGTGGCGGCCCGTCTAACGCGATGCTTACGGGAAGTGGATACTGTTGCCCGCTGGGGTGGCGATGAATTTACGATCCTGTTGCCCGGCCTGGCCCAACCCCAAGATGCCGCCCTCGTGGCCGAACGCATTATTACCACCCTCAAACCCAGCTTTAATCTGGAAGATCATCATCTACACATCACCACCAGTCTCGGGATTGCGATTTTTCCCCAGGATGGCGAGGATGCGGATACTCTCCTGCGTAATGCGGATGCCGCCCTTTACCGAGCCAAAGATACGGGCCGGGATAACTATCAGTTTTATCAAGCGACCTTTAACGCCCAGGCCAGCTTTTTACTCCAACTGGAGCAGGATTTACGCCAGGCTCTCCCCCAAGCGCAACTGCAACTGTTCTATCAGCCCCAAGTTGATTTGGTCACTGGCGAGATTTTACATTTAGAAGCCCTGGCCCGTTGGCAACACCCGGTACACGGCTTGCTCTCCCCAGGAGACTTTATTTTAATGGCTGAGGAAAACGGCTTAATCGTTAGTATTGGCCAGTGGATATTGCACCACGCCTGTGGGGAATGCCAGGCCTGGCAAAGCATCGAGGGACTTCAAGGAGTCGGTGTTTCTGTTAATTTATCTGCTCGACAATTTTTGGATCCCAATTTGGTCCAGACCATTAAAACTGCCTTAATAGAAAGTCAATTACCCCCAACATTATTGACCGTAGAAGTGACGGAAACCATTGCCATGCAAAACCTCCAACGCAGCCAAGAAATTCTGGCCGAACTGCGGGACTTGGGCCTGGGCATTGCCTTGGATGATTTTGGCACGGGGTATGCGTCTTTGAATTACTTAAAACGGTTTCCCTTAACCAGCTTAAAAATAGATCGCAGTTTTATTATCGACCTAGCTGAAGATGCCCAAGATCAGGCAATTATCCGGGCAATTTTGTCCCTTGGGCAGGGCTTAAACCTAGAGATTGTGGCTGAAGGTGTCGAAACCCAAGCCCAACTGCAAGTTTTACAAGCCCTCGGCTGTCATGGGATCCAAGGCTATTATTGCTCTCGTCCTTTACCCTATGCCCAACTCCTGGCCTGGGTCGCAGCGGGCGGCTGTCATTGGCCTTGGTAAAATGTGCTATGGGGATACCTCACCGCTGGAGAGGATTTAATCGTGACAGAGCCAATTCGGATTGCTCATTTTTCGGATATTCTCTGTATCTGGGCTTATATTGGCCAAATTCGCCTCACTCAATTACAGGAAACCTTCCCAACTCAGGTAGTTTTTGACTATCACTTTGTCGAGATATTTGGAAACACCCAGGAAAAGTTAACTAAACGGTGGCAAGCGCGCGGGGGCCTGGCAGCCTACAATCAGCACGTTCTGTCTGTGGCCGCGAAGTTTGACCATATCCAGGTACATCCAGAGATTTGGACAAAGGATATTCCCCCTTCCTCAACGGCTTGTCATCTGTTCCTTCACGCCATCAAACTCCTCGAACAAAACGCTTTGATTGATTCAGCCAAAAATCTCTATGCCCAGGCCATTTGGCGGTGTCGAGAAGCCTTTTTTATAGATTTAGCCAATATTTCCCAGCGGTCAGTGTTGTTAGCGATTGCCGAAGACCTGAAGCTCCCCATTGCCGCCATTGAGTCGGAAATTAACTCGGGCGCGGCCTTTGCTCAACTAGTCGAAAACCTTGATCGAGTCAAAGACTATGGTGTTTCCGTCAGCCCAACCCTAATTTTTAATGAGGGCCGCCAGCGATTATCTGGAAATGTTGGCTATCGGGTGATCCAGGCCAATGTTCAAGAATTGCTCCATAATCCGCCTGGGGAATTGTCTTGGTGTTAATTGCACCTTGATTCTGGGTCTTAATACCTGCCCAGTTTTAAGCCTCATCTGTCAAAGTCTGGGTTAATCTTCCTGGCTGAGAGTCACATAGAACTCGACCGTTTTCAGTAATACTCAGGGAATACAAAAACTTCCTGCTATCATAAGCCTGAGGTTTTTATACCTATTGACTTCCTTGTGGGGTGAGTGTAATGGAGTTGGCTAAACCACAGTCTATACCGATGAGTTTTAATGGGCGACCCTTCCATTTCATTGGTATCGGTGGGATTGGGATGTCCGCCTTAGCCTATATCTTGGCCAAACAGAAATTTGCGGTTTCCGGTTCAGATTTACGCGCCACCAACTTGACCCATCAGTTGCAAGCCATGGGTGTGACCTTTTTTGAGCACCAAGTTGCTGAGAATTTAACGGACTACCCGGCCCGCACTGGCCATCGCCAACTCCCCCAAGTCATCTGCTCCACGGCAATTCGGGAGAACAATCCTGAGTTTCAAGCCGCCCAGGCCCTTGGTTGCCCAATTTTTCACCGCTCGGATATTTTAGCGGCCCTGATTGAACGCTCCCAAGGCATTGCCGTTGCTGGCACCCATGGCAAAACCACCACCAGTAGCATGGTCGGCTATGTGCTCTTGGAAGGGGGATTGGATCCCACCATTGTGGTTGGCGGCGAAGTGGCGGCTTGGCAGGGGAATGCCCGGATTGGCGATGGGTCTCATCTGGTTGCGGAAGCGGATGAGTCCGATGGGTCTCTGCAAAAATTTGCCCCTCGTTTAGGAGTGATTACAAATATTGAGTTGGATCATCCCGATCACTACCAAACCCTGGATCAAGTGGTGGCGATTTTTGCACAGTTTGCCCAACAATCTCAGGGCCTGGTGGTCTGCTGGGATTGTCCAACTGTCCGGGAGCGCTTAAACCACAAAAACTTGATTACCTACAGCCTCAGGCGGGAATCGGGGGCTGACTATACTGTGGATCATGTCCAATACGGGGCCAATGGCACAACCGCCCATGTATCGGAGCGGGGAAAATCCTTGGGAATTTTGCAATTGAAGCTCCTCGGGGCCCACAATCTCCAAAATGCCCTTGCGGCCATTGCGGTGGGTCGGGAAGTTAGCCTGGATTTTGCCACAATTTCCGCAGCTTTAGCCAAGTTTGAGGGAGCTAGGCGGCGGTTTGAGGAACGGGGCCAGGCCAATGGGGTGCGGTTTATTGATGACTATGCTCACCATCCCAGTGAAATTCAGGTGACGCTCCAGGCCGGTCGGTTACAAGTGGGCCATGATCAACCCTGGCGGCGGCTGGTGGCAGTGTTTCAACCCCATCGTTATAGTCGAACCTTCACCTTTCTGGAAGAATTTAGTCAAAGTTTCCAGGCCGCGGACGTGGTTGTGATTACGGATATTTATAGTGCCGGAGAACCCGATCAAGGTCTTGTCGAAGCGAAGGATCTGGTTAACCGCTTAAGTCAGTATCATCCCCATGTGAGTTACGCCCCAACCGCCACCGATGTGCGTTATCATTTGCGGCAAGTCCTATCTCCTGGAGATCTGGTGATTTTCCTAGGGGCCGGCAACCTCAATCAACTCATTCCTGATGCGATTGCGGATCAAGTCCCCTCACCAGTGAATGGAGCCGAGGTGATTGCTGTTAATGCTTGCGTGCAGGTGGTGGCTCAATGATTAAAACACCCACAGCCCAGATTATTCCCGGCACTCAATGTGTCATTTCACCCCAAGTCCCCCTGAATGGGTTTACGACTCTGAATGTGGGGGGTGCAGCCCAGTGGTTTGTGGCCCCGGAATCCATTCAAGACCTGCAAGCGGCCTATCGCTGGGCCCAGGAATATGATTTACCGATTACAGTCTTGGGGGCTGGCTCCAATTTACTCATTAGTGATCAAGGGCTGCCTGGCCTGGTGATTGCCACCAAACATCTACGCCGGATCAAGTGGGACAAGGAAACTGGCCAAGTCACCGCCGGAGCCGGACGCGCCCTGCCCCAATTAGCCCATCATGCGGCTCGCCTTGGGTGGTCAGGGATGGAATGGTCGGTGGGAATTCCGGGCACTGTGGGGGGGGCAGTAGTGATGAATGCGGGGGCCCACGGCGGCTGTGCGGCTGATTATTTAGTTTCGGCCTTAGTGTTAGAACCTGATGGCTGTTTATCTGTGGTGACTGGCTCAGATTTAGCCTATGGTTATCGCTCTTCCGTCTTACAGGGAACCCAACGCTTAGTCCTCCAGGCCACTTGGCAAATGGAACCGGAGCAGGATCCGCAGCGGGTCAAGGCCACAACCCAAGAGCATCTCAATCAACGGCTTTCGACCCAGCCCTATCATCTCCCCAGTTGTGGCAGTGTGTTTCGTAATCCCCAACCCCATACCGCTGGCTGGCTGATTGAGAAAGTTGGCCTTAAGGGGTATCAAATTGGCCAGGCCCAGGTGGCAGAACGGCACGCAAACTTTATCCTCAATCGGGGTGGGGCGAAGGCGATGGATGTGTTTCAACTGATTCGCCATGTCCAGGCCTGTGTTTCTGAGCGTTGGGATGTCCTGTTACACCCGGAAGTGAAAATCTTGGGCGAATTTGCCTAATGTGATGCGTTGACGATGACTGCCTCCCTTGGCCTGGCGATGATTGTCCGGGATGAAGCCCAGGATTTACCCAGGTGTCTTGCCAGTGTCCAAGATGTTGTGGATCAAGTTGTCATTGTTGATACGGGGTCAAGGGATCAGACCATAGAAATAGCCCAGGCCTGGGGTGCAGAGGTCATTTGTTCCCCTTGGCAGAATGATTTTGGCCAGGCTAGAAATATCAGTCTCCAGGCCATCCAAACCGACTGGATTTTAGTCCTTGATGCCGATGAAGCCCTAGTACCAGAGATTAAGCCAAGGATCCAGGCCAGCATTCAGCAAGATAATTTAATTGCCATTATGCTGCTGCGTCACGAAGTCGGTGTCATTCCCCCCTACTCGGCAGTATCCAGGCTATTTCGCCGCCATCCAGATATTTACTTTAACCGGCCCTACCATGAAACCGTGGATGATGCGGTTTTAGCCCTTGTTCACAAGGAACCCCATTGGCAGATTGGGCAGTTAGAGGGAGTGGCCATTGAGCATTGGGGCTATACAGGGGCACAACTACAAAAACGGGATAAAACCACCCAGGCCATTGTCATTATGGCGGACTATTTCGCGACTCACCCAGATGATGCCTATATATGCTGTAAATTGGGCGGGATGTATTTACAAACAGGTCAAGGGGAATTAGCCCAGGCCACCCTCCAACAGGGCCTCAAGATTAAGAACCCGGAAGCCCCTGTCACCTATGAACTCCACTATCACCTCGGCAATTATTACGGTCAAATGGGGGATCAAGCTCAGGCCATCCAGCACTATCAAGCCGCAATTCATCAAGAAATTCCCCCCATCACCAAGATTTCAGCCCATATTCGCCTTGCCCAGGCCTGGAGCCAGCAAAAAAAATACTCCCAAGCCATCCAAGCCTATGAAACGATTCTGCAAATTGCCCCGGAGGTTCCCCTGGCCTGGCAGAATTTAGGGGTAATTTATCTCAAGCTTGGACAAATTCAAACCAGCCTCAGTTATTTTCGCCAGGCCATAGATTGTCTTAAGATGACAGACCCACCTGAAGCACAACGCCTGCAAACCGAACTGGCGGCAATGGGTTTTCCACTTTCTTAAACCTTGACCAAATTGGCAAAAGAGTAACGCGCAGATTAATGAATCTAATCCGACTCTTGCAATTGGGTCACAATCCGCTGGCTCAGTTCTGGATATGTATTGGCCAGACCCAGGAGTTGTAAATATTCGGGCCCCGTTAATCCAGCCGCTTCAATTTGGGTAATGGCCGCTGTTTCAATATCCTGCTCAATTTGCAAAGCTTCGGCCTGGGTTTCAGCACTGCGTAATTCCGCTTCTCGGGAATCAATCAGGGCAATCACTTGGCGGTAGGCCTGGGCAAACTGACTAATTTTCTCAGCGGATATATCACTAGCGGTTAATTCCGGAGTTTCTGGCGTAGTTGCGGCCCAGGCCGGCCCACTAAAGTTACTTAGGCCACCGATGACTAACCCTAAAACAATGAGTAAGCCCAGACCCCAGCGAGCTAGAGCTTGTCCATAAGCACAAATTTTATTCATGTACAGTCTCCTGATTGGCAGAATTTCTAACGGTGGCTTGGAGAGATCAGGCTTTTTGTCTGGGGCTATGTCAGCCAGACCTTAAGAAACTTTTGGCTTGATAAAGACAATGGACTGCTTCCAGACAATAGTTGGCTGATCGTAGTGATCGAGAATGCAGAGGCAATTATTATCCTGCCAGCGAACCTTGCCCACCACCAAATCGCTCGTTACCAGTTTGACCTCAACTTCGGTGTTATCTTTAATCAAAGTTTGGACTTGCCGGACACTGGGTAAATTGGCATCAAAATCATCACCCATGACTGATCTTCCTCCTTGATGAGTAGCGCATTGGGGGTACTAGCCTTGCCTCACTCACTGTAGCCTACTGACGGAATTGGCCCAACCCTGCCCCCAGCTATCCCCTGTCACTTGCGTCATTGTTCCTGAATTATTAGTAATACAGCCAAGTGGTAAAGGCATATTTTACTCCCGATTGAACTGGCAAGGCCTGGTGGGGATGGGTAAAGGAGGAGGGAAAAACCAACACAGAACCCGTTTGGGGGATGACCTTCACATCTTGCCGATCAAAAAAAGTTTCTCCGCCGCTAAAGTCCTGATTCAAGTAGCCGACAATACTAATATCCCGAGTCGGAATCCCCTCGGCCACCTCCATCATGCGGCTGGCTAAGAGCAAATTATCCACATGGCGGCGATACCCTTCCCCGGCCTGGTAACGCAGAATTGAAAACCTCTCAACATTGGGAAAATCAATCCCGTAACGCCCATAGATCAGGCCTTGGATGATTTTAATTTTCTCATATAACAAATCTTGTGTGGACTTTTGGAGGGGATCATCGCCATCGAGGGGTAATAATCCCCCACTGCGCACCTCCCTATCCACAACACCCATCAGAATCTTGGAGGGATCAAACTGGATACATTCGGCCACTTGGATAATGTGCTGACAGAGGGTCGCATCCAGTAACTTCTCAACCAAGAGAATATCCTGTCCCAAATCAAGTAACCGAGGGGAAGTCATAGGGTTCAGCCAGATACATTCAGTTCAAATAGATGCCGTAACCCAAGGATGCCCACCAGTAACAGTAACCAGGCCAGGGAAAGCCAGCGGGTTAAATTCAAGGCTTGCTCAATTGTACCCACCGTCATTGGCTGCTTGGGTTCACCCAAAAGGGGCTTAACTTTTCGTTCCCCCTGATAATAGTTTTCGCCCCCCATTTGGACCCCTAAAACCACTGCATAGGCACATTCACTCCAGCCAGCATTGGGACTTGGATCCAAGGGGGCATCGCGACAACAAATCTCCCAGGCCTGGCGCGGGTTTTGGGCCCATAGCAGTAAGGATAAAACCACCAACCGACAGGGAAACCAGGTTAAAACATCCTCTGTTTTCGCCGCCACCCAACCCAGATCTGCATAGGGAAATCGCCGATAGCCAATCATCGAGTCGAGGGTACTAGCCGCTTTGTAGGCCATTGCCAAGGGAACTGGCCCCAGGCCTGGGATTAAACAGCCCAATCCGGCATAAAACAAGGGGGCAAAAACTCCATCGGTGGCATTTTCCGTCACAGTCTCCAAAACGGCCCGCAAAATTTCCCCAGCCCCTAGATTTGCTGTATCTCGCCCGACATAGCGACTTAATCGGTCTCTAGCTGTGATCAAATCTCCCTGTTGCCAAGGAGTCAGGACATCTACTGCCGCCGCCCGCAAACTCCGCCCTGCCCAACAACTGGCCAAAAGAATGACGGAAATCACGAATCCCAGGCCTGGCCATAATCGCTCTCCCCCTGCAACCAGCAACCAACTCACCCCGCCTGTGCCCAAAATGATCCCCCAGGCCAAGAGTCCCCCACTGATGCGGAAATAGAGCCGTTGAGTTGTGGCAGACATGGGAATTCGTTGGCCCAGTCCGAAAATGAATTGCTGACCCGCTGCAATCGCCGCCCCCATGACCTGGACTGGATGGAGCCACGACCAAGGATCCCCCAGCCAAAAATCGAGGAGGGCAGCCCAGCAGAGAATATAGCCATTGTTTAAGGAAGGTGCCATCATCTTCTCTAGGGTGACGCAGACTATGCTGGCTTAACAAATTGGCCAATCTAGCCTTTCGCAGCCTGTTTTGAGAGCGTAGAACTGTTACCAAGACGGCCCATCAAGCATTTTTTGACTTAGCTCCATCTCACCGTCAAGCAGTCACGCTAGTCAGGAATGCTAGTCACGCTATGGTTGCCCAATCAGCCCCTTACTAATTTGCCCCAGGCCTGGCCATAACCTAGGTCATCTCATACCGCTCCTGTTGGCAACCCCATCCTCCAGCAGTCCTAGTTGTTGATGAATTTAATTAGTAAATTTAATCGAAAGACTCTCGACCGATAAGCCAAGATAAACTTTAATCAATTTTAGGCCTCATCAACATTGGGCCAGGGTAGTTCATCTCCGTGCAAAGCGAGGTTTCTCTATGGCCCCTAGAATCGCGGCAAATTCTAACATTGCGCCCCAAATCACTTGGTTCAGTCGCCAGGGCCTGGTGGCAATTCTAGAAACCATTCAGGACTTAATTGTGATTTCCCTTTGCATTGGCCTGTTTAGTTTCATGGTCTTGGAGTTACGGGAGATGTTTATTTCCCTGTTGCCCCCCCTAGATTTTCCCAATGTGACGGCCGATATTCTTTTCCTACTCATTTTGGTTGAGCTCTTTCGGTTGTTGATCATTTACCTCCAAGAACAGCGTGTCTCCATTGGGGTCGCGGTTGAAGTGGCCATTGTCTCTGTCCTGCGGGAGGTGATTGTCCGTGGTGTCTTGGAAGTGCCTTGGAGTCATGTCCTATCAGCCTGTGCATTTTTATTAGTCATGGGCGCGTTATTAGTCATTCGGGTTTGGTTACCACCGACCTTTGCAGGGGTTGATCCCGAACGGGAAATTCGCCGCCGCTACCAACTCAGCAGTATTCTCCCCAACAATCTGACTCGGGAAGACCCACCCCCTCAAGATTTATTGACGAGTCACAATGACGCAAGGGCCAATCAAGCTGATAATAAAACTTAATGACGGTTATTCGATCCGCTAATTTCCATGTTGGCAGATCAGTAAAATTTATTAGATTCTCCAGTTATGAACGGTTTTAACTCAGCATCTCGGCCCTTATCCCTTGGCCGGTTCAAGGCTTTCACCCAGGCCCTTGGGATGATCATCAGCTTTTTTCTCTTGATTGCCCCACCTGTTTTAGCGACCGGAGCCTATGCCTTTCCTATCCCGAATGACAGTAATCCCCTCTGGGTGGTGGATCAGGGAGATATCATTAGCCCATTAACAGAGGGCCGCCTGGAGGGGATTGCCAAGAACCTGGCTCAATCCACAGACACTCAGGTACACTTTGTGACAGTCCATCGCCTCGACTACGAAGAAACGCCCACCACTTTTGCAACCAAACTCCTCAATCGCTGGTATCCTGAACCAGAGGATCAAGCCAATCAAGCCATTCTCGCCCTTGATACTGTTACCAATGGGACCTATTTAATCACAGGGGAAGCCGTTAAAGCCAAGCTACCCGATGATATTGCTGAGAGTATTGCCCAGGCCACAATGCGCGTCCCGATTAAAAATGGCAACTATAATCAGGCTTTTTTGGATGCCAGTGCCCGGATTGAAGCGGTTTTAAGCGGACAACCTGACCCTGGCCCCCCAGTTGAAAAGGAAGTTGTCGCCGAAAAGACCTACAAAAGCCTTGACGAAACCGATGATCGCTCAGCCACTGTGATTGTGATTGTTTTACTGATTGCCGCTACCGTCATTCCAATGGTCACCTACTACTGGTATCAAGGTTCGTCATAAGATTGGGGACAGTGTGGCGGACAGAATCAATCCGGTGGAGGCTATTACGATTATGCAGGTTTACATTTATCACACCCCAGAGCGTGTTCCCCCGGATTGGGTTCCCGATTGCGCCATTGCTGTAGATGTCTTGCGGGCCACGACAACTATTGCCACCGCCCTGGCCGCTGGAGCCGAAGCCGTCCAAGTATTTAGTGACCTAGAAGATCTAGAGCAAGTCAGCCAGGCCTGGCCAGCAGAGCAGCGGATTCGGGTTGGAGAACGGGGCGGGAAAAAAGTTGAGGGCTTTGATCTGGGAAACTCCCCCTTTGATTGCACCCCAGAGCGAGTCAAAGACTGTCGGTTGTTTATGAGTACGACCAATGGCACCCGCTCCCTAGCCCGGATTCAATCGGCCAAAATTGTCCTCGCTGCTGCCTTAGTGAATCGGGCTGCGGTGGTGAATTATGTCCATCAACTCTATCCGCCCACAGTTTGGATTGTTGGCTCCGGTTGGGAAGGGGCCTATTCCTTGGAAGATACGGTTTGTGCGGGTGCTATCGCCCATAGTTTATGGATGTTGACAGGACTGTCAGTGGCAGAATTTGCCGGGAATGATGAAACAGTGGCGGCCTTGGCTCTCTATCGTCACTATGAGCATGATTTACTGTCTCTCTTCCACCAGGCCAGTCATGGACAACGGCTCCTGAAACTTGGCTCGTTGGATGATTTGAAATACTGTGCCCAGACGGATATTTTGGATGTGCTGCCGATCCAAACGGAACCCAAAGTATTAGTCGCCGGATAGGGCTAAGATAAGTTTTGATTGTTTTTTGATGGGGCGACCCGTCTTTCATTTTGGAGAGGTTGGAGCATCATGGCTGGAGAGATTTTTAATACCGCAGTAATTTCCTTTACCTTAGTCCTCGTTGGCCTGGGCCTAGGTTACTTTCTGCTGCGGGTTACCCCTGATGAGTAAATCGAGGGCCAGGGTCTTGGATCCATGAGGGCTAGATAGTCCCAATCGAGAACCTGAATCAGCGAATCTAACCCTATCCCTCCCCAGTCCTCCCCTGAAAACAAAAAAACCTCGCTGCCACTACTGGGGAGTGAAATTGGCACATTACTTTAACCCAATACATCAGCACTCACAGGGACATCCATCGAAACAAATGCTTTGCTACCCTGTAGAGCCGGAGGAGTCGTGACCCGGTATTCACATTGATTGTTGGCCACAGATTTGACATGGGCAGATTGGGTCATGATCGGTGGGAAAGTGGCCCCATTTAATCACTTGACCTTGAGTTGAGAACAGATACCGGGTGCACTATTGAGGAAGATTTTTCCGCTAACCGTGGGGGCAAGTTCAATCCGGTTGGGAATCCCATTAGGCTTCAGGGTTGGGTTGTTAATTTGGGTTGATACAGTTGCAGGGATTTCCGCGTGAACTGCCGTTGGGGTGAGAGTCATGAGGCTAACTACGGAGCAGATCGCAAACCGTTTCATAATAGTGTTACGCAGGCTGTTCTGAGAGAGTAAAAATGTCAAAAAGACTGCCCATCAAGCATTTTCTGACTTGTCCCCATCTGACCTTAAATGAGTAACGCTATAGTGAGAGCTATGCAGAAAGTTGCGATCTTTGGCAATGCTGGGGGCGGAAAATCAACACTCAGTCGCGAACTAGCTACAATAACCGGTTTGCCGCTTTACACCTTAGACAAGATTAAGTTTCAATCTGATGGGCAAGAAGTCCCCCAGGCCGAGTATGAGCAAGTCCACCAGGCCATTTTAGACTCTGAGAGATGGATTATTGATGGCTTTGGATCACTGGACACCCTCTGGCCCAGACTAAATGCTGCTGATACCCTGATTTATGTTGATTTACCCCTAGCCCGGCATTTCTGGTGGGTGACAAAGCGATTCCTGACAGGGTATATTTCGCCCCCAGCTGGTTGGCCAGAAAACAGTCCCATTCTCAAGAGCTCGCTGCGGAGTTACCAAGTCCTCTGGCTATGCGATAAACGTCTTACCCCCAAATATCGTGACTATGTGCACCAGGCCCGCAGCCGAAAAACGGTTTATCACCTCCGCACCACTGAGGAAATGGCTCAGTTTTTGCAATCCATCCAAAATCAGTCGGGTTAGGCCGTCCCAATGGTGGTGGAGACGGCGGACATATAGGTTTTTTCCAAGACTTCTTTGCTGGAAAGGGAGGCCTGGCCTACTAAGTTACGGGCTGCTAATCCAGACCATCCAGTTTGGTGGCTGGCCCCAATCCCGGCCCCATTGTCGCCATGGAAGTATTCATAGAACAAAATTAAATCCCGCCAATGGGGATCTGTTTGAAACTTCTCGGTTTCCCCATAGACTGGTCGCCGTCCTTCGGTTTGCAGAAAAATATTGTTCAGGCGGGTCAGAATTAAGTCGGAAACATCCCAGAGGGTCAGCCAATTCCCGGAGCCGGTGGGACATTCCACCTTAAACTCATCGCCATAATAGCCATACATTTTTCGCAGAGCTTGGACAATAATGGCATTCACCGGCATCCAGACCGGGCCGCGCCAATTGGAATTTCCGCCAAACATCCCCGATGTTGATTCGGCCGGTAAGTAATCCACCCGGTAAATGTCGCGCCCTAAGACGAATTTATAGGGATGCTCGAGATGATAACGGGATAGGGATCTCAGGCCGTAATCACTCAAAAATTCTGATTCATCCAGCATTTTACTCAGGATACGCCGGAGCTTTTCAGGGCCAACCGGACAGAACAGATGGCGGTTTTTCACTCCGAGAGCATTGGGATCGTTGATATTGGCCAAAAGTTCGGGATGGCGGGCATTAAACTCGGCGAGGCGGGCTTTGAATTTTGGTAAACGCTCAAGAATTTCATCACTGACAACGGCCGTGGCACAGAGGGGAATCAGGCCCACCATGGACCGGACTTTTAAGCGTTGGGCCCGGCCATCGGGGAGGTGGAGAATGTCATAGAAAAAGCCGTCCTCTTCGTCCCAGAGTTCATCTTTGTTGTTTCCAACCCGATCCATCGCTCCGGCAATGTAGATGAAATGCTCATAAAACTTGCAACAGAGGTCTTCGTAGGCGGGATTGTCGAGGGCCAACTCCACAGCCATGTTCAACATATCGAGGGAATACATGGCCATCCAACTGGTGCCATCGGCTTGCTCTAAGCGTCCCCCCATCGGTAATGGTGCGCTGCGGTCAAAGACTCCAATGTTGTCCAGGCCAAGGAAGCCGCCTTCAAAGACATTATTGCCTGAGGTATCTTTGCGATTCACCCACCAGGTAAAGTTAAGCAGGAGTTTGTGAAACACACTTTCGAGGAAGACCTGATCGCCTTGACCGCCATTCAAAGCCTTGTCCAACATATAGATTTGATAGGTGGAAATGGCGTGAACCGGCGGGTTAACATCCCCAAAATTCCATTCGTAGGCGGGGAGTTGACCATTGGGATGAAGATGGAGTTCATCGACCATCAGGCATAGTTGTTCTTTGGTAAATTCCATATCCACCAGGGACAAGGCGGCACAGTGAAAGGCCAGATCCCAGGCGGCAAACCAAGGATATTCCCATTTGTCGGGCATGGAGATAATGGCAGAACTCTGGAGATGAAACCAATCTTTGTTGCGGGTGGGGAAGCGTTCCGGGCAATCAGGGGGGAGAATTTCATCTTCAAGCCATTCTTTAACTGGGAAGTTGTAATACTGTTTTGTCCACATCATCCCGGCAATAGCCTGGCGGGCAATATTTTTAGCATCAGGACTGAGGGTATCGGGAATCACTTTACCGAAAAATTCATCGGCTTCTTGACGGCGGGCCTGGAATGTTTCTGTAAAGGTGGGGCCAAAGTCCGAGTTAGGAGTTGGGCCGAGGCGAACTTGAATGATTTGACTGCCCCCGGCCGGAATTTCGAGAAAATAATCAGCCGCAGCTTTTGTCCCGACTCGGCCGGGATTCACAGCATCGGTTTGACCATGGACTAAATAGTTATTAATCCCATCTTTGACGTAGGGTTGCGGATTCTCCAGGCCAAACACCCGTTCCAGATTCGTTTCATTCTCGGTAAACAACAGAGGTGGGGCCCGATGACAGGATAAATAGCGAGTTCCCAATTCAGGATGTTGGGCGGCAATGATTCCAGCACTGGTTTGGCATAATTGGGGTTTTGTAACGGGGTGTTTAAACCAACTCCAAGTATTACGGAACCAAATAGAAGGCAACACATGGAGGCTTGCGGCTTGATCTCCCCGATTAAAGACTTCAATTTGAATTAACCAATCTTCAGGAGATTCCTTGGCATACTCCACAAAGACATCAAAATAGTGATCTTCGTCAAAGACACCCGTATCAATAAGTTCATATTCTTGGTCGTAGTAGCCGCGCCGGGCATTGGTCTGCACTAAGTCATCATAAGGAAACTCAGCCTGGGGATATTTGTAGAGATATTTCATGTAGGAATGAGTTGGCGTACTATCTAGGTAAAAATAGTATTCCTTAACATCTTCACCGTGATTCCCTTCACTATTGGTTAGACCAAAAAGTCGTTCTTTAATAATGGGATCAACGCCATTCCAAAGGGCCAGGCCAAAACAGAGTTGCTGTTGATCATCACAAATCCCCGCTAGGCCATCTTCTCCCCAGCGATAGGCCCGTGAACGTGCTTGATCGTGGGAAAAATAATCCCAAGCATTGCCATCGGTAGAGTAATCTTCTCGGACAGTCCCCCACTGTCGCTCACTCAGATAAGGACCCCATTTTCGCCAAGGATGTGTACCGGCTTTAGCTTGATTGAGTCGTTGAATTTCAGGAATATTTTGGGTTGACATCGTGAAGTCCTTAGGTAGGGGTAGTTCTGTATCGGATTTGACAGGGGTAACAACTAATCAAGGATTTTAGGCGTATTTAGCTTAAACGTACCAAAGTAAGTCCTAGGCCTGGTTAATCTTCAAAAATTCTTTATAGTTACCCATCTCTAGCCTTCCCTATTCCAAACATTGACGAGTCAAGATAGTTTATTCCTAGAACTGATTATTTTAAGCATAAGCATTTGATCTACTTGGCAAAACTAGTTATGGTGGAGTCTGCGATGATTTAAGACTGATAAATCAAATAATCTCACTGATATAAACTGATAGTATGGATGAATAAATTTCATGGTTTTTATCGACAAATCTTGAAGAAAACTATCAATATTGTGTTAAATAGTTTATTAATTCTATGTATGAGCTTTTTCCAACAGAATTCTGATCGAAAATACGTCCATAGAAAAGATAATAGGTTTTTCTTTGGTTTTGATAATTGACCTGGGTATGAATTAAAACTCTGATACATAAGCTGTAAGCTCATGAACTCCGCCAAGATAGAGTTAAGAGGATTTTTAGAGAAAACATCCACAGAGGAATTAGTTCTTATATAATGTGCGAACTTCTCCTTTTTAGTAGCAGAGTGATGATTGATATCAATAAATATATTTCTGGGAACTGACAGTTCTAGATTGTCATTAAGATAATTTAATGTGGTCAACAAAGGAAGATTAAGTGAAAATAAATTAGTTCGTTTTACTAATTCCAACCAGTTAAAAAAATCTTGCTTATTATAAATTGTTAATGCATCAGCAATCCAACGAATAGGAGGCTCCGGAGACCAGCAAGAACCGTGAACACAGACATGAAGAAAACGGTCAATTGGTTTAAGTATTCTTGTTTTTAAACCCATAAATTTTACTAGCTGACTGTCATCCCAAAAAACTTTCTGATCACAAAGGGTAAAACTATTTTGAAAAACTCGCCAATGTAAATCTAGGCTCCACCCATCTTGATCTCTTAATCCAGAAGCATGTCGTAAAGATATATGTTCATGGGCTTTGTCAGAATTATAATGGGTAGACTTCCAACCATTTTGCATTAAAATCATCATAGCTTTTTCAGTCAATTCAGGAGGAACTAAAACATCCATATCTGCCATAGGCCGTACCCCCCAATCTTGATAATCGGCAATGCATAAACTCATCCCCTTTAGTAAAACAGTTGGAATATTTGCTTCTTGAAACTTCTCTAAAACTTTTCTTAGCCTTTGAACACGAAGCTGATTCATTGACCAAGTATGTCGATAGATACCTTTAAGCTTTTCTATTGTTGGGTGTTCGACACCAAGTTGAGATAAATTTCGGTATAGTAGCGGCAGTAGCCGATTAGAGCCAGCATCAAGATTTTCAAAGTCCACTTGCTGTATCCAGGCCTGCCACGCGTGAATTGCCCTTTCTCCAGGCCAAAGGGATGCCCGCAATAATAAAATTTGTTCAGGAGTTGCTTGGTAGTTTCCACCGCTTAATAGCCGGTTCGCCTGTGTAATAGACATAGACAAAGATAACCCAAAAACGAATCAACAATTAAATAAGAGGAGAAACTAGTCTTAACCTACCATTATTCATTTCTAAGACTTGATCTGCCTGTTCAGTTAGCTTTAAGTTGTGGCTGACAATTAAAATTCCAGGCCTGGATGATATTTTTTTCAAATTAGCCATCAATTCCGCAATTGCCTCTTGATCCAAATGATTAGTTGGTTCATCCAGAATTAACATCTTAGGATGACGCAATAAACTACGAGCCAATGCCAGTCGCTGCCGTTGGCCACCAGATAAGAGAGTACCATCTTCACCAATGTTTGTCTGAAGTCCTTGTGGCAATTGTTGAATGAAATAATCTGCCATAGCAATTTCAAGAACATGGTTGACTTCGGATTCAGGATGATTATCCAGGCCATAGGTCAAATTTTCCCAAACCGTACCAGGAAAGAAGAAATTTTCTTGCCGTACAACCCCAATTTGTTGACGAAAAGAAGCCATATCAATATCCGCATATGATGACTCATCAGCTATAATCTCTCCAGAATCGGGTCGGTAAAACCCTAAGATCAAATCAATGAGAGTACTTTTACCACAACCATTTGGACCGAGAATGACAATAACTTGGCCTGGCCATAGGGTTAAGCTTAAGTCCGACAAGAGTGGAGTCTCACCATGAGAGAAGGTAATATGGGCTAAAGATAGTTTACCTTGCCAATCAATTTGTACCTGACCATTGTAGGACTGAAAAATTGGATGGTGGAAAAAGCGATAAATATTATCTAAAGATGCTTGTCCCGAAATAAAAACTGGAATTGTTCCCAATATTGATTGTAAGGCAGTTTGCAACAGATTTGTAGCGATATAAAATCCAATCAACTCACCCAAGCTAATTGTATTACCAATCACAGCCCAACCACCACCTATTAAAAGTATTAACTTAGCAATGGTTAGTAAATTACTTTGAGTTAAAGTATAAGCACTATTTAACCAGGCCACTTGAATGGATTTATGGTATAAATTTTTGATTGATTCGTTCTGACGAGACCGTTCCCAATTTTGAGCAGATTGAATATGAATGAGATCTAAACCGCGAATAGTAAATAAAATTCCCTTACTAAACTGTTCAAATGCTCTCAAAAATAATGGTGTGGTATATTTTAACTTTCTTCTTGCATAGTAATTATAAATAAATGCCAGTGGTGAAATTAGGGCCATTAAGGCTAAAAGCAATGGGTTCCAATACCAAAGCAAGATAACTAAGCTAATAGTTGTAACAACGGATGGCAGCACCACTGTGAGAGAGTTATTACTCATAATGTCCAGGCGTTCGGTATCTTGAACAATAGTCGTATGCCAGTGAACATAATCTGCTTGACGATATATTCCTCTGGGAATAATGAATAATCTTTCTAGGAGTTGCACGCGCATTTTTAGAATTGCTGTTTTGGTAACAATCAATGTTAAATAACGATTTGTGAGAGCGATAGTAGCACTTAAAAGACTAAAAAGAAGCATCCCTAAGCCAACTTGAAAAAGAGAGACTAAGCTTCGACTTGGAATGGCCCAATCAAATGCGGCGCGAGCCAAATACATACTCGGCAAAACCATAAGTGATTGCAAGAAAGAGAGAAAGATACTCCAGGAAAGTTTGCCATATCGCCGCTCGTAAAATGATAAATAAAATTGCCACAACTTTAGAGAATGTCTTGTCTTCACAGTTTAAGATTGACTCCTTCTACGGTCTAAAGAAGATTTTATAATCCGCACATAGTCTTGCCAATAACGCTTCGATTTTTGAGATGAATTATCATTGTGAACACGCCTTAAGAGCACGACATCGGGTGGAAAAAAGCTGATTAGATTCAATTCAATAGCTCTTAAATACCAATCAAGAAATTGTCCAACTTCACAAGTTTCTGAGAATTTGCCAACCTGGTTAAAGGTTTCTCGTCTTAATAACATCGCTCCAGCGGCGTAGGCGGGCATAATCTTGTGAGGATAGTTCCAGCGTTGCGCTTCTTGGGTAGACAGTTCAGGGCTGATGAAATGCTCAACTTGTCCAAAGACAATATCTATATCTGGATTTTGCTTGAATGCATTTATCTGGATGGTTAATTTATTAGCTGCCCAAAGATCATCAGCATCCAGGAAAGTGAGAAATTCACCCTGAGAGATTTCAACACCATAATTACGAGCTACTCCAACCCCTCGATTTTCTTGATATTTGTAGTAGATATTCTGATAATTCTGTATCAACTCCTGTACAACTGTGGATGTGTGATCATTAGAACCGTCATCAATCACGACGATTTCCAAAAAATGTTTCATCTGAGACAGCACGCTAGTAATAGCAGCTTTGATATATTTTTCACCATTAAAAACAGGTATGATCACACTGATCAAACTATCATCCTTAATTATATTTGTCATGCTAAATAAATTTACATCGGACTATGTAGTATTATGCATCAGTATAAGTAGCTTTAGTCAGTTAAAATCTATGAAAATAGTTAGAAATCTTGAACTTCATATCATTCATAGCTGTAATCTACACTGTGAAAGTTGTGCACATTACTCTAATCAATATCATCAAGGACTAGTAACTCTGGGGGAAGCAGCGCAATGGTTTGAGCAATGGCAAGGACGAGTTCAGCCAATTTCCTTTTCTTTACTTGGGGGTGAGCCGACTCTTCATCCTCAGTTAGCAGAATTTGTACCGCTTGTTAAGAAATATTTTCCGCACAGTAAGTTGCGTTTAGTGACCAATGGTTTTTTCCTTGAACGGCATCCTGATCTCCCTCGATTTCTTAGGTCTTACCCTAGGGCTGAACTTCATATTTCAATTCATCACGACAGCCCAGAATATGTAAGCCATCTACAACCCCAATTAGATTTAGTTTTTCAATGGCAACAAGAGTATGAAATCAGTATAAAGATTTTAAACTCTCAAAAATATTGGACACGGCGATATTATGGCGTTGGTTCACAGATGGAGCCTTTTGCAGATAATCAACCCCGACAAAGTTGGGAAAATTGCCCTGCGAAGCATTGTTTGCAGTTATTTCAAGGGCAACTTTGGAAATGTCCTCCCCTAGCATACTTACAACTTCAAGCAAAAAAATACTCTCTTTCTGAATACTGGCAACCCTATTTAAACTACACACCACTATCATCAAATTGCACCGAGCCAGAGCTACACGAGTTTTTAGGGCGTGAAGATGAAAGCTACTGTGCGATGTGTCCATCAGAACCGCAGATCTTCTCATTGCCAAATCCTATTGAAAATATTTCTGTTAAATAAACATGATCATTGGCTTTCGGACTAGGATTGCTGAGAACGAAAATTCAGACTTGTTACGCCATTGTCAACTGTTAAAACTGCACCGGTAGTAAAGCGACTAAAATAATCAGAAGCAAGATAAACTACAGCTCTACCAATATACTTCGGGGGAATAGAGGTTTTTTGTAATTGACCATACTGCCAGTAACGAGGGTAACCTTGCTCATCTTCCTTCACGAACCCCGGGGCGATGCCATTAACACGAATCCCAAATTTACTCAAGTCAATGGCCATTTCTTTGATAACCATGCCTAATGCTGCCTTCGAGGAGGAGTAGCTTGGATCGTTATGGATCAGCCATTGGTGGATTGACGTTATGAATATAATTGATCCCTTTGTTGAGGTTTTAATCATGTTATTAGCCACTAACTGAGTTAAGTAGAGAGGGCTGAATACATTAGTATCATAAACCATCTTCCAATCCGATAGATAAAAGTCATCGATCCGCGATTTTCTAACAGCAATCCCAATATTATTTACTAAGGTATCAATGGTGATATTTTCCTGACTTAAATACTCAATAATCTGGTCAATATCCTGCTGATTGGTAATATCAGCTTGAAAGCCCTTAGACTGCACAGCGTAAGTACTTAATTCGAGTTCCAGTTTTTTACATTTATCTAGGTCTAAGTCTAAAAAATAGATATTTGCCCCCTGCTTGGCCATCTCTAGGGCAATGCTGCGTCCAATATTTTGCCCAGCACCAGTAATAAATACATTTTTGCCATATAAAAGCTGATTATCCATCACCAATTTTGGTTCAGCAGTTAGGATAATAAATACTGGATTGTACTTACCCCTTAATACATTAATAAGCAACTTGAGGCGATACAAGATATTCATTAACTTACCCAAATAAAAGTCTAAAAAATGTTTAACCTTTCAGGCCAGGCCCCGAGATAGTCCATCAATGAGCTATGGTTATTATCCATAATCTGAGAATTTTTCTGCTTCATTCGTTGGAGATGTCGATGAAACGCTTCTAATCGCCCCTTCTGTAATATTTTTATAGATTTAGTTATGTTTTTATCGTGGCGGCGGTAATATAAAACTACCTGAGCAAGGCGATGTTTAATAATTCCTAACTCCCAAGCCCGAATAAACCAATCCATATCCTGACCACTATATAAACTTTCATCAAAAGTACCCACTTTCTGAAAAAGAGATTTTCGATAGAGACAACAACCTAGCTGCATCAGAAATACCGGTTGAGAATCGGGTAAAAACACACCAAGCTCTGAATTTAAGACATAAGGTTGCATTAGGCCTTGAACTATATCAACCAATGGCCTGATTTGTAGATATTCAACAAATTTTCCCAATATGTTATCCAACCAAAAATCATCAGAGTCTAAAAATGTTACGAACTCTCCCTTAGCAATTTCTAAACCCCGATTTCGGGCTGGGCCTGGGCCGGCACAAGAAGACTTTAAATAATGAACTAGTGGGTCGGATTTTGCAATGTCTGCGGTCTGATCAGTTGAATCATCATCAACCACGATAACTTCAATTGGCTCGTAATATTGTCTGTGAATACTAGCTAGTGCTTCACCGAGGAAAAGCTCTCCATTATGCACAGGTATGATAATACTCACTAAGGGTTTATCGTCAATCATAAAGTTAGTCATTTCTTTTTTCTAATCTTTTCTGCTGGATGTGCTGACGAAGAATATTAAGTAGTTCCTGAGAGTTCACACCAGCATTAATCGTTGCGGTATTCCCGCTCCAAACTCGCTTGTGAAGCAATATTTGTGGGATAGTCTTCATAGGGATATTCTTCTGTTCAGCTCGAATGAACCACTCAACATCATTAGCAAACGCAAGAGATGGTGACAGCAAGCCTACCTGCTTAAACACACTTTTTCGAGCTACTAGAGTTTCCATGATGCGCCCAGTAAGCTCTTGTTTTAGTAGGGATGGCTTAAAACTATAGGCATCTTCTGGAGCAGACTCTGTAAAGTAACAAAAATTGGTAATTGTGTATCCTAAATTCGGTTCTCTCTTCATTAATTCAATCTGTAATTGAAGCTTCTGAGGTAGCCATCGATCATCATGGGACAAAAAAGCAATAAATTCCCCTTCAGCACTTTCAATCCCTTGATTATAGGCTTGAGCCAGGCCTGGTTCTCGCTGTAACTGATATTGAACTAGATCATAGGATTGGGCAATTATTGCAGTTCGATCTGTTGAGTTACCATCAATCAGAATAATTTCATCAACAGGATAGGTTTGAGTGACAATACTGTCGATGGCTTCAGATAAATAAGGTTCGCCATTTTTAACCACCATAACCACACTGATCATAGAAATGGAGTTCATGAAATTTTTGGTAACTCCGGAGATGAAACATAACCAAAATAATCGGCCACAGTAATTGAGGAGGGCAGAACCTCTGATTCTTGGCGAGTTCGTTTTAGATGGCGATAAAAAGCCTGCACTAATCCCTGTTGAACTCGGAGCTTATCATTAGTCATATTTTGATCATGCCTACGACGTAAGAGAGTGACTTCATAAATTCGATCTTTAGGAATTCCAAGCTCCCAGGCCCGCATAAACCAGTCTACATCTTCATTTGTTTTCAGTGAAATATCAAAGTAGCCTATCTTCTCAAATACAGATTTCCGATATAGTGCACTGGCAAAGTTTACATTCCAATGCGGAATTCCCGAGTAATCGAATGTTTCTGTTTGCGGATTATAGTTAAGTTGCTGAACTAAGCCATGGACAATATCAACCGTGGTATTTTGGCTCAAATAAGTCGCTAAGTTAAGTAGCATTCCAGGTGGATATAAGTCATCAGAATCTAAAAATGTGATGTATTCTCCTTTGGCAGCTTTAATACCCGTGTTTTTTGCAGCAGCAGCACCCTGGTTGTGTTGATAAATATAGGAAACTTTCGGATTTGATCGGGCAATTGATGCGGTCTTATCCGTAGATCCATCATCGACTAGAATTATTTCGAGTGACTGGTAATTTTGGGAGTGAACTGAATCTAACGCCTCGGTTAGAAACCGCTCTCCGTTATACACAGGTATAATCACTGAAATTAGAGGTAAACTGATAATCATCATAACTTATCCAACATAATCCGGTGATCTAAGACTCTAAGAAAATAAATTCAAGTAGTAAATTAATCACTTCATAACTGTTAGTGATCAACTGAAATCAATAGGGCCAATGTCCAAAATAATCCAATGTTTTCTCTACTTGTAAATTTCGCGTTTTATTCTCCTGTTGACGTATTCGTTTTAAATGACGGTGATATACTTTAACCAAATTTAGCTGAGATAGTGTTAGAAACTTGGTCATATTATTATCATGTTTTCGATACAATAAGGATGTAAATTCCAGCTTTTCTTTGTGAATATTTATTTCGTATGCTCTTAACGTCCAATCCCAGTCTTCACTACAACTTAATGTTGTATCAAAGAATCCTACAGAATCAAACACATATTTACGATATAAAGAACTTGCCATTAAAGCAAACATGAAATAAGGGACAGTTATTGGGTTGAATTTTTGATCATAATTATTAAGACAATATTCTTGAACCTGAGATTGAATAATATCAACAGAGGGATTATTAACAAGATAGCTTGAGTGTCGCCGTAGTGTATCTCTCGTCCAGATATCATCACAATCTAAAAATGCAATAAATTTACCATTGGCCTTCTCTAATCCCATATTCTTTGCCGCACCAGGCCCCTGGTTATTCTGATAATAATAATTAACGGTTGGGTCAGATTGAGCGATGACAGCACTGTTATCTGTTGAGCCATCATCAACAACAATAATTTCTAGAGATGGATACTCTTGAGCATGAATACTTTCTAATGCTTCCGACAAGAATTTTTCGCCGTTCCAGACAGGAATTATCACGGTAATTAGGGGGTAATCAGTATTCATATAATCATTTCTTTTGATTATTTTTAAAGTATTTATTAAAGCCAATATATTCGAGAAAACTTTGTTTGTTATGGCTAAGCTGTAGATTTTGACGATTATATTGAATGTGTTCATAGTAAACTCTCATTATTCCTTTTTTTATTGTTATGGTATCCCACGTCATATTATTGTCATGTCTGCGATAGTGAAGAGTAACTTTCTCAAGACTATAATTTGGAACTTCTTGATACCAGGCCCGCATAAACCATTCAATATCATCACAACCTTTAAGCCCATCAGACAATAGACCTACCTTGAAAAATATTGATTTGCGAAAAAGAGCACTACCTAGGTTGACATGCCAATAGGGAATTCTATCGGAAATATAGAACTTGCTGTCATCCAAACAATAGTTATACTCTTGTACTAATCCATGAACTAATGCAACATCGGGCATTTTCTGTAATATTTCAACTAGATTAATCAAGCTACCTTTGGGCCATACATCATCTTGATCAAGAAAGGTAATTAAGTCTCCTTTTGCTTGAATTATGCCATTATTCCGTGCTACAGCCTGTCCTTGATTTTCTTGATAAAAGTAACGAACTCTTGAATCGGCTTTGGCAATTTCAGCACTATTATCCATAGAACCATCATCAACAACAATTAGTTCTAGTGGGTCATAGTTTTGAGCATGTATACTGGCAAGAGCCTCTGCTAAAAAATGCTCTCCATTGTAAACAGGAATAATGACTGAGATTAAAGGGAGTGTCATAATAGCTACAACTCATTTAATATTTGCAGAATATTCTCAGGAATTTGCTTTATATCTGTCCCAATTTTTAGATAAAAACAAGGTAAGTGTGATGCAACTTTGGAAATCATCTGAAATGTATTTTGATTCGTATAGGGCAACTGGAGAATACTACTAGGAGCGATTGAGAAAAGTGCTTTAGCCGGAGATGTTCTTTCCCATGTTGTTGCGCTTAAACCAGTGACCTTGGGAATACAAATAGCTTTTAAGGGTAACTCATTTAACAAAGCTTCGGGTGCAAACTGGTTAACAAATGCCATTGCTTTCTCATATTCGATATTTCTAGAATTAGATAGATACTTGTTGATGAATGGAAAACGTTTTAAATCATTTTTACCGACTAACTTCACTGTACTAAATAAGCTATGGACTTTTAGAGGTTGCTCCCAAGTTACAACACAGTAATCATCACTTAAATATTTTAGTTTGCTATCTACACAGGCCAAGGCTGTAGTTGACTTTCCTGAGCCGCCTTTACCAACCAATAGTACTCCCTTATCCTCTAAGCCGACTGCACCAGCATGAAGCATTAATTGTCCTTTACTTTGAACTAACCAATGCCAAATAACTTTAAATGGTGAGCCAATTTCATAGTAGGGCAGTCTATTTATATCTTGGATTAAGCAGAGAGCAATATTTTTCTCCAAATGATAGAGGTTGACAATACCTGATCCACCATTATAGGCAATTAAAATTTGCTGATTGTCACCATTAGTTATTTCACCTCGAGGAGCAAGATACTTTTCAGGATGCTGGGCTATTGCTCCAAACCAAGCTTTAACTAATTGCGGTAAAGGTTGATTATGAGAAACTTGCTCTGATACAAAGATGGTTAAATCTGCTTTCATCTGAGAAGTCTTAGGAATAATTAAATGTAGTTGAGCTGGAGAGATGATTTTTTGAATAGTCTCATTTGCAAATTTTAAGTGAATGGTGTAATCGCCTATTTTATAGAAGCTTTCGCAGACTGTGGTTGTATGACTGATACTATTTTGGCAGTATTGATAAAAACTCCAAAAAATATCATGATTGCCTATCATTAAGTTAGAATCTCTTATCAAAGTCATACGCTATATTTTTTATAATCTGTCTTTTAATCGTCTACTCAATGTTAGCTTTTGGCCAACCGCTGTCTGTAACATCGTGAATTGGGTCTAATATCAACAAATCTTGCAAATCACTATATTTACACAGCTTTGGTTCAACAAAACTCTTTCCTACTGCCATATTGTCTAAGTTCAACGACTCAGAATCAGGCAAATCTTCCCCTAGGGGTACAATCAAGCCCTCCATCTGCAACTCATCCACCAGGCCGGCCACAGTATTGATCATCTGATCAGAATGGGCATTAAATGTCTTGGCTAGCCAATTACCAACTTCAGTAACCGTTAGTCCTTGGGATAATAACTCCCAGATTATGGCTCCAGAACCTTCCATACTGTAATAGTTACCACTGTCAAGATTGAGAATCACGGCTTCCCCCTCAATCACTTCGCTGACAACCGTAGGCGTATTGACTCTAAACTTCATAACTTATCTCGAAAGATATTTGTCTAAGAGGACGTTGGATTAATATTTTTGTTAGCCTACCACAAATGGTTCGTTGTTAAAAAACTAATTGGTATAACTCTATGCTCATGAACTCTTTTTGGGGGAAGCAAATTCTTGCAT
Organism: Pseudocalidococcus azoricus BACA0444; assembly: GCF_031729055.1. Classification (NCBI taxonomy): domain Bacteria; kingdom Bacillati; phylum Cyanobacteriota; class Cyanophyceae; order Acaryochloridales; family Thermosynechococcaceae; genus Pseudocalidococcus; species Pseudocalidococcus azoricus. Next base: position 69,002 of record NZ_JAVMIP010000009.1, read on the forward strand.
TAATTCGTGAAGGAAACTATGCCCATCCTGGAGAAGAGGAAGCCATTGAGTTAATGTTTGCCACAATTCCGTCAAATCCGGACCGAAAGATGTTAGATGTTGGTTGTGGTCGGGGCGGCACGGCTCATTATTTGCAGTCCCACGGTTGGGGAAACGTGACTGGCCTGGATTTGGATGCAGACTCGATTCAATATGCCCAAGAGCACTATCCCGGCTGCAAATTTTTCACTGCAAATGTTCTAAACGCACCAAACACTCTACCGACAACCTATGATTTGCTCTACCTATTCAACTCGTTCTATGCTTTCGAGGATCAGGCCCAGGCCCTAGATGCTCTTCACCAAGTTGCCCATCCCGGCTCCACCCTTTTAATCTTTGACTATATAGATTTAGGAACCTATCACCAGGCCCCGATTACCCAAGCTAACAAACCTTTTATTCCCCATCCCATTGTTTTAGCTGAAATCACATCTCTACTGGGAACACAGTGGCAGTTAACCCGTATTCAGGATCTTTCGGCACAGTATCAACAGTGGTATCAACACTTTATGGCCCAGGCCCATAGTAAACGGCTCGACATTATTGAATTGGCTGGAGTCCAGGCCTGGGAAACTGTTAGCCAAGTCTATGGAGAACTATTAGAATCCATTCGGCGGGGAGAATTAGGGGGCGCAATCATCACCACTCAGGCCCAGTAAGGCTCACTGATTCCTCCATGAAGATCACTACCTAAGCGACCTCAGCACCCTGAACATTAAGTTGGGTCACCTGAGTTTGAGCCAAGACCCCGACCTTAGCCCAAGCCGAACCCATTGCTTCAGCTACCCCTTGAGAGGATTGAGGAGGTGTTAATGCCAGCAACGTTGGCCCCGCCCCACTAATCACCAGGCCATAGGCCCCCGCTGCCAGTGCTGCAATTTGGACTTGCTCATAACCCGGAATCAGGGAATGACGATAGGGTTGATGGAGTCGATCTTGCAGGCCAGCCGCCAGCCATTGAGCATTACCAGTCCCCAACCCTTGAATCAGTAGGGCGAGGTGGGCTGCATTAAAAATGGCATCCCCATAGCTGAGATGGGGCGGGAGAACTTGCCGAGCCGTCTGGGTCGCTAATTCAAACTCTGGGATCGCAATCACGGGAACAACAGACTCATGCCAGGCCAAGGGAACTGTCACCCACCCCTGATCCCCTGCTCCCGTTGCCGTCAATTGACAGCCCCCCAACAAGGCCGGAACCACATTATCTGGATGCCCCTCCATCTCAATCGCTAGGTCTAGGAGTTGTCGAGGATTCAAAGGCTGATCCATAAGTGCATTGGCCCCCAGCAGTCCCCCGATGATAGCCGTAGCTGAACTGCCCAGGCCTCGCGCTAAGGGGACTCCCAACTCAATCTCTAACTGAATATCAGGAATATCTTCGTCAAGGGAATCATAAAAATAACAAAAAGCTTGATAGGCTAAATTCCGTTCATCCGTCAAGACTTTGCCAGCATCCAGGCCCCGAGCCATAATCTTGGTCGTTGGAGATTTTTGGAACTTAAATTGATTGGTCAGGGATAGGGCTGCTCCTAAACAATCAAACCCAGGCCCAAGATTTGCTGTTGTTGCGGGTACTGTTACCGTGATCATCGTATTTGCCGTTCAAAAAAGTGGTTCATACCTTACGCTGATCAATCCAATCACATAATGGCCTGACGGCAAGCTCGGAACCAAAAATATCCCAAAATTGACAATATCTTTATCAGTGCTTAGTTAAAGTTAAGCTGGGGGGCGAAACCGTGGCTCTAGGGTTTTGACAAGAACATCCCTAGGCAAAAAACGCGGGAGGCTGACAACAACGCGATTTTGCAACTGCCCGCTCACCAGATGAGAACGCCGCGCCGCCAGAGCCATCAATGCTTCTTTAACAACCCCTTCCGGTGCATCCCCTTTTGACATCCCTGGGGCTTGGGTCATCTCGGCCACATCAAAAAATTCAGTTCGGGTTGGGCCTGGACAAACCGCCATGACTGTAATTCCCCGCCCATAGTTTTCGGCCCAAAGAGCTTCGCTGAAATGAAGCACAAAAGCCTTAGTGGCGGCATAAACACTGATGTAGGGCATGGGGAGGAAACCCGCAATGGAGCTAACATTGAGAACTTCCCCCTGTTGCCGTTGTTGCATTTCCCCCAGGAACAAGTGGGTCAGTTCCACCAAGGCCGTAATATTCACTTGGATCATAGCGGTAAACTTGCCTAGATCACGGCTGGCAAACTCCCCATAGTCCCCAAAGCCAGCATTATTGATCAATAAATCAACAGTCATCCCCCAGGCCTGGACTTGCTGAAAAATCCCTTGAGCCGCCTCCGATTGACTTAAATCTTGAACAATATATTTAACAGTGATTCCATATTGTTGTTGGAGGGGATCTCCCACGGCCTGGAGTTGTGCTTGGTTCCGAGCCGAAAGGATCAAGTCATACTGTTTGGCTGCCAAAGCCTGAGCAAACGCCGCTCCAATCCCCCGTGATGCACCCGTAATCAATGCAACTGGCATACCCACTCCCCTGCGCCTCTAACGCTCTGAGCAAATGTCCATACTCTAGCGAAGATTCTGCCCAAAGCTAGGGATGCTTTTGAGATGGAAGACTCAAAACCCTAAGCAGGGATCTGGCGGCGGGGTCTTTGTTGGGGGGTCTGTTTCTGCGGCCATAGCTAAACGATTGGCCACTGTTGCGGCATAACCTCGGACTAAGGACCAAACTAAGGGTGCGAGCCAGCCCCGCATTAACACCGAGTAGGTGATTTTTGTGCCGCAGACCGTAGATTCCATCCGATAAATGACTCGCTCCTCAACCCCAGGCAGAACCATAATTCGGATACTGAGGAGATCTTCAGGGGAAACCCGCTCCACAAAAATCTGCATTGGCCAGGGAATTAACCGACTGACGGCCCCAAAAATTAGACCCGGCTTGGGCATTAATCCATAGGGAACATTGGTGCGGGCAATTAGCGGGTGCCAAGAAACATCCGCCAAGTTGGCAATTTTTTTCCAAATCAAATCCACAGAGGCGGAGCTAATGGCCTGGTAAGTCCGAGCAAGAGGCCAACTGGCAGGTGACAACTTGAGGGATTTAGGTAAACGATGCGGGCCCACTCGGCTTCTCCTAACCTTAGCTATCGGGTTACGCAGACGGTTTTAAGGGGATAGAAATCTTCTACGAGCGTTGGCAATGGCCTACCGGAGGCGCAGCAAAGCTCTACACAGCATTGTCCATAGACCATTTCCTAACTTGCCTTGATGGAACTCTAAATTGAGTGACGGGGTATATCGGAGGAAACCGATAACTAATCCATTAAAACGCAAATCTTCCAAGGGATAAACCCAGCTTAAGGGAACTTTAAGATTGATAACTCAGCCTCTCATCTGACCACAATCTCATGGATCATTTTAGATAGCGTCTGATCTCAAGTTTTGATGGAACTTCATTAATTATGTCCGCCCCTGCCACCATACCAACTGTTACGTCTCTACCTCCCGATAATTCCCGCGAGCAAGTTGCCACCTTTTTAAAAGGCTTACAAGACCGGATTTGCCAGGGACTAACCACCGCAGACGGGCAAGGGGAGTTTCAAGAAGATAGTTGGACGCGACCGGAAGGCGGGGGGGGCCGATCTCGGGTGATTCGCCACGGCGGTTTACTGGAGCAAGGGGGAGTGAATTTCTCCGAGGTTTGGGGGGATCATCTGCCACCGTCCATTTTGCAGCAACGTCCAGAGGCTGAGGGCCATCGGTTTTATGCCACCGGAACCTCAATGGTGTTGCATCCCTGGAACCCCTATGTCCCCACTGTGCACTTGAACTACCGGTATTTTGAAGCCGGGCCCGTGTGGTGGTTTGGGGGTGGTGCAGATTTAACCCCCTACTATCCCTTTGCTGAAGATGCAGCCCATTTCCATCACACCCTCAAACAGGCCTGTGACCCATATCATCCCGATTACTATCCCGTTTTTAAGCTCTGGTGTGATGAATACTTCTATCTGAAGCATCGGGGGGAATCTCGCGGCATCGGCGGTATTTTCTTTGACTACCAAGACGGTGAACGGGAGTTGTATCGCGGCCCCGATCCCCATGGTCTGGCAGCCCAACTGAGTCAAGAAAAGGGAATTCCTCCACAACGGACTTGGCAAGACCTCTTTGGCTTAATTAAAACCTGTGGCAATGCCTTTTTAGATAGCTATTTACCCATTGTGGAACGGCGGCGAGGCCTGGAGTATGGTGACCGAGAGCGGCAATTTCAACTCTATCGGCGCGGGCGTTATGTGGAATTTAATCTGGTTTATGACCGCGGGACTATTTTTGGGTTGCAAACCAATGGCCGAACCGAATCTATCCTGATGTCTCTGCCGCCCCTAGTCCGCTGGGAATATGGCTATCAACCAGCCCCCAACTCCCCGGAAGCCGAGCTCTATGAGATTTTTCTCAAGCCTCAAGATTGGGTCAACTGGCAACCCGCCTAATGCCGTTCTCCCATCATCTTTCCCGATTCTTGTAGAAAGTTCCGTATTTTTACGATGGTTGACCTACTCCAGATTTGACAGAGTGGTATGAGCATAACTGCCTAAACCTCAGAGCTTCTATGGCGTTCCCGATGGGTGTTCCCTCCATTTTGTCCACCGGAGTAGTGATGGACTCGTCTATTCTGAATCAGATCATGGCCCGGCTTTCCCATGCGGATCAGATTCGTTTGCTGGTTTCTCATCCCTTTTTTACGGGCCGTTGCCCCCAATGTCATAGTCGCGTCCCCCTTTCCCAGGCCAATCTTGGCCAAGCCCAGTGTACCCATTGTGGCTGGCTGGATCTAGACCTGCAACAGGAAGAATTACGCGACGACAGCATTACCCCCTCCTGCTAAATTTTTCCCATATCATGGTTCTATGGCTTGGAGTGATTGGGATGCAGGCAGATTATCAGCAACGGCGGGAGACCTTAAAGGCAAAAATCGGCACAGGAGTTGCGGTCTTTAAGAGCGCGCCGCGGGCGGTCATGCACAACGATGTGGAATACAACTTTCGTCAAGATAGTGACTTTTATTATCTGACTGGTTTCAATGAACCCGGAGCCGTTGCCATCTTCGCCCCTAACCATAGTGAGCATCAATTTATCCTGTTTGTCCGTCCCAAGGATTTAGAGCAAGAAACCTGGTCAGGGCGGCGGGTTGGTGTAGATGCAGCGAAAGATTTATGCGGGGCTGATGCGGTTTTTCCCATTGCCGAACTTGATGAAAAACTACCGGGCTATTTAGAAACTGGGGATCAGATTTACTATCATCTTGGTCGGGATGAAAAATTTGACCAGAAAATCCTCAACCATTATCAACACCTACTGCGAACCCTGCCCAAACGAGGCACTGGCCCAGTGGCTCTAGCAGATCCGACTGCGATTTTAGCTCCCTTGCGTTTAATCAAGTCTCCATCAGAGTTAGCCCTAATTACCCGCGCCATTGAAATTACCGTAGAAGCCCACAAGCTGGCCCGAGAGATGGCCAAACCCGGATGTTACGAGTATGAAATCCAGGCCGAGATGGAACGCCTATTTCGCCTCCGGGGGGGAGATGGGCCGGCCTATCCGTCAATTGTTGCTTCTGGGGAAAATGCCTGTATTCTGCACTATACGGAAAATAAGCGCCAACTCCAGGCCGGGGATTTACTGCTAATTGATGCGGGCTGTGCCTATGGCTACTACAACGCCGATATTACCCGTACCTTTCCCGTCAGTAGGACGTTTACCGATGAGCAATATATTCTTTACAACTTAGTGTTGAAAGCCCAAAAAGCGGCGATTGCCCAGGCCTGGAGTGGGAATACCTTTAATCAAGTCCATGAGGCGGCCGTCCAAGTGATTGTTGAGGGTCTTTTAGAACTCAATCTGTTGGCTGGGGATGTGGAAACCTTGATGACCGAGGGCAAAGAAGACAATAAACAAAAATATCGCACCTTTTTTATGCACGGCACGAGTCACTGGCTGGGCCTCGATGTCCATGATGTCGGTCTATACAAACACAACAAAGAAACTTGGGTGACACTCCAACCTGGGCAACTCCTGACCGTTGAACCCGGAATTTATATTGCTCCAGAAGTGCAACCGGCCGAAGGTCAACCAGAAATTCCAGATAAGTGGCGGGGCCTGGGAATTCGGATTGAAGATGATGTTTTAATTACTACAGGCGAACCGGATATTCTCACCGCCGCAGTTCCCAAAGAAATTGTGGACATCACCAATTGAATTGATCAAGGAGTTCGGCGGGTTAAGGTGGCTTCCATCAGGCTAAGATTTTTACTCCCAGCAGTATAAACTATTGTCATTACATATTGATTGGAGTTGATTTGCCAATAGGTTTCTGTGCCACCCCGTTTAGCGGGATCCCCTAAAACCCAAAATCGTTTGGTGATTGCTTTTTCTCCGACCCACCCCACCCCTTCGACTCGGCCCCACTGACTATGCTGTAGTACAAGGGTATAGTGACTTTGACCGTAAGCTAACTTGCCCCGATATTGCAGAGTCAATGGTGATTGTGGCTCTAACTGATCTGGAAATATAAATTTTGCGGCCATTGTGAACCAATCATCAGAAGTCCAACTGACTAGGATCCGCCCACTGACTTTTTGCTGACTTTGATTTGGGAGGAATAAAGAGCCTTCCGCAGCCCAATCTCCGGCATCTACAAAAAACGTATGTCCCGCTGCCTGTGCCACCATAACTAGACCCCTACTCCCCAACCTGGCTGTCTCAACATTTAAGGTTAAACTCTAAATACTGGAGATGCCTATCAAATGTTCAAATTTCCACCAGAATAATAGGGCATAATCATTACAGTTTAAGGGTCAGATGGACAAGAGATACGGATGTGATTCGGTTAGGGCGTGCTCCTGTCCGTCCAGGCCTACTTTACTCCCTGAAAAATACTGCAAAAGGTTAGCTCAATGAACCCACCCCTTTCAGCCATTGGTCAGCAAATGTCCCATTTGTCGGGGGTGCGGGCAATCATGAAAGATATTATTGAAACCCTCCATGCCCACAAGGGTAAAGAACTCATTAATCTCAGTGCGGGTAATCCCTTAATCGTTCCCGAAGTTGAGCAACTCTGGCGGGATTGTACCCAAGAACTCTTAGCCAGTTCTGAATATGGGCAAGTGGTTTGTCGCTATGGCACAAGTCAAGGCTATGAACCGCTGATTGAAGCCATTGTCGCTGATTTTAACCGCCGCTACGATCTCAATCTAACGGAGAAGAATGTTTTAATTACCCCCGGTAGTCAAACACTCTATTTTTATGCAGCCAACGGTTATGCTGGGCTAACGGAATCCGGGGAGATGAAGCAGGTGGTGCTGCCCCTCAGCCCAGAATATACTGGCTATGGCGGCATTAGCTTACATCCCGATATGGTGACCGCCTATCGCCCCCGTTTAGACATAGATGTTGCGCGGCATCGCTTTAAGTACCGTCCAGACTTTGAACAACTGAAAATTGACCAGAGTACGGGCTGTGTGATCTTTTCTCGTCCCTGTAACCCCACAGGCAATGTTTTAACTGATTTGGAAGTTCGGCAAATTGCTGACCAGGCCTTGCCCTATGGTGTGCCCGTATTTGTGGATGCTGCCTATGGCCCGCCCTTTCCCAGCCTCAACTTTACGGAACTCAATCCCATTTTTGGCTCGAATCTAGTCCATTGTCTGAGTCTTTCCAAAGCTGGCCTGCCAGGGGAACGGGTGGGAGTAGCCATTGGGGATGCCTCGCTCCTGCGAGTGTTAGAAGCCTTTCAAACTAACGCCTGTATTCACGCCTCCCGATACGGCCAGGCCATTGCTGCGCTAGCGATTGCCAATGGAGCATTAGCCCAGGTATCCACAGAGGTGATCCGCCCCTTCTACCAGGCCAAGTTTACAATCCTCGAATCAACCTTAGCAGAGTATTTATCCCCAGAATTACCCTGGTTTCTCCATCAAGGGGAGGGGGGAATTTTTGCCTGGCTCTGGTTGCAAGACTTACCAATTTCGGATTGGGAGTTGTACCAGCGGCTCAAGCAAGTCGGGGTGATTGTCGTCCCTGGCAGTTCTTTTTTCCCAGGCCTGCGGGAGGATTGGCCCCATAAACAGGAATGTATTCGCATTAGCCTCACCGCCGGAGATACTGAAATTGCCACGGGGATGAAACGCTTGGCCCAAACCATTATCCAGGTCTATCAGGAAGCATCCCGGCCGATGATAGCCACTCTGAAGTACTAGAAGCACTAGACAAAAGGCAATAGGGATATGAATCTACCCTCCGATGTCCTGCTCAACAGGCCTTTCCTCAAAAACCGTAACAGCAACTCGCTGCCATTCGGCGCTTCTTACATTCCCAATCCCAAGAGGGGACTATCGAGCAAATCATGGCCCACTTCAAAAATGCCAACCGTAAAAAACAAACCAGCCTTGGCTATTTAGATGCCCTAGGGCCTGGGGATTGTCGCTCAACATCTATATAGCAATCCGTTTTCAAATATGAGAGAATAAGAATGTGTCTTGGATAACCCTATGGATGAACTCAATCAATTTATAGATATATGCCTAGATTCAAGAGAAATGAAGCGTGCCCTAGCGGTCAAGATGACATTGCAAGGATGTACTCATTCAGAAATCATGGCTCTACTCCAGGTTTCATCCGGATTCATTACTAAGTAGAAACAAGCATTTTTACTGTCCGGTATTAATACATCAAAACTGGACTATAAAGGCAAGATTAGATATTGATCAGATTTAGAAAAACAACAGATTATTCAGTGATTAAAACAACAGAATCATTAGAATTTTGAAGAGTTAGAAGCGTATATTTTAGATACATTTAACATTGTCTAATCTGCAAAATCTAGCTATTATAATTTATTACATAAAGCGGATCTATCTTGGCAAAAAGCCCAGGTCACTCATTCCTTGAAAGACCCCGAGAAAGTTACCTTAAAAAAAGAGATTTGTCAGTATTTAGAAGCGAATCGAGTTTCAATTGAATCAGGAAAAACCGTTGTCTACTGCGTGGATCAGTGTCATCTTGTTTCAGAGGATATTTGTGGATACGCTTGGGGTAAAGCGGATGAAAGAATACAGGTTCCCATCAAGAATATAAAGGAGAGGCAAACCGATTATGGTGCAATTAACTATGTCACAGGTCGCCTAATTGTGAAACCTTATTCGAGTGGAAATAGTCAGAATACTATTCAGTTTGTCAAAGCGATAAAGGCGATTCATCCCAATCAGAAAATTATGGTGATTTGGGATGGTGCAGCATATCATAACAGTGATGATTTCCGTAAATATTTACATCAAGTCAATGGAGATAAGTCAGAACAAGAATGGCCGATTTACTGCATCAAATTAGCCCCATACGCACCGGAACAAAATCCGATTGAAGCAGTGTGGCTGCAAGTTAAAAACTTCTTAAGAAACGTGTGGTACTTATTGAAGACGTTTAAAATTATAAAATGGCTGTTTGAATTATTTTTAAGTCATTTTGTTCTCCATTCTTCTCATCTGACTATGTATGGTATGTTCTCATGAATAATTACTGTTTGCTATATGCCTGTGATTTTTATCTTTGGCTAGGTGACTGAGTCACAACCAGGCCCGGAAATGACCATGAATCAAGGTTAAGATAGGAGATCACCACGATTAGGCATTAATTTAGCCTCAGGATGATGGTTAGCTACCGTGGGTTGTTTCCTTGTTCATTGTCTATGAAGCCCCTCACCACCTCTGAATTATTCTTACCTCTCACCATTGCTCCGGCCCAAGTTCAGCGTGGATGGGGAATTTTAGCCCAGGCCCCGGAATTGATCACAGCCTATGGCCGCAAGCCGTTGATCATTGGTGGACAACAAGCCCAAGCCGCCCTTAAGCCTTATTTCGCCAACCTCCAAAACAGTGATCTGATCCCAGCTTGGGGGTCTCCGGTGCAAGATTGTAGTGAACCCACCTTAGGCATCCTCGCAACAGAACTGGCAGCCCACAGTGGGGATGTGATTATTGGGGTTGGTGGGGGCAAAGCACTGGATACAGCCAAGTTAGTCGCCCAGCGGGCCAAGTTACCGATTGTGACGATTCCCACCTCAGGAGCCACCTGTGCGGCCTGGACAGCTTTATCCAATGTTTACAATTCCGCTGGGGCGTTTCAATATGATGTCGCTTTAGACCATTGCCCTAATTTACTGCTTTTGGATTATCAACTCATTGCCACGGCCCCGCAACGGACGCTCATCGCTGGAATTGGGGATGCCTTAGCCAAATGGTATGAAGCTTCGATTAGTAGTGGTCATTCCCAACACACCCTGATTATTGCCGCAGTCCAACAGGCCCGCGTCTTACGGGATCTGCTCCTGCAAAAATCCTCTGAGGCCCTACAAGAGATTGGCGGCCCGGCCTGGCAGGAGGTGGTGGATGCCACGGTGTTGATGGCGGGAATGATTGGTGGCCTGGGGGGCGCGCAATGTCGGACGGTGGCGGCCCATGCGGTTCATAATGGCTTGACCCATCTATCCTTGACGAAGCAAAGCCTTCACGGGGAAAAAGTGGCCTACGGGATTTTAGCCCAGTTACGTTTGGAAGAACTGATTCAGGGCAGCCACCTAGCCGCATCCTCTCGCCAACAACTTCTCAGTTTTTACCGGGAGATTGGTTTGCCCACGACACTATCTGATTTGGGTCTGGGGGATATTTCGTTGCGAGAACTGGAAACCGCGGCAACCCAGGCCTGTCTACCTACGTCTGATATTCACCACCTCCCCTTTACTGTAACCCCGGCTGAACTGATGGCTGCGATGATCTCCACCACTGCGGAAACAACGGCGATGGCTCGTGCCAATTCCAAGGAAGGGCTTGCCTAAGATGGGTCTGGATTGGATTAAACCGGCCGACCGCCTCGGCTCTTTGCCGCCCTATGTTTTTGCCCGTTTGGATGAACTGAAAGCGCGGGCGAGAGAACAGGGCCTGGACTTGATTGATCTCGGCATGGGGAATCCCGATGGCATGGCCCCGCAACCCGTGATTGATGCAGCCATTCAAGCCTTTCAAGTCCCCAGCCATCATGGCTATCCCCCCTTTGAAGGCACAGCTAATTTTCGCAAAGCCATTACTCAGTGGTATCACCGCCGCTATCAGGTTGAACTGGATCCCGATGGGGAAGCCTTACCCTTACTCGGCTCTAAGGAAGGCCTGACCCACTTAGCCCTGGCCTATGTCAATCCGGGGGATGTAGTTCTCGTCCCCAGTCCGGCCTATCCGGCCCATTTCCGCGGCCCGGCCATTGCTGGAGCAAATATTTATCCGTTAATTCTCAAGCCGGAAAATAACTGGCTGATTGACCTGAATCAGATTCCTGAAGCTATTGCCCACCAGGCCAAGATTCTTTACTTTAACTATCCCAGTAACCCAACAGCAGCCACGGCTCCCCGGCAATTCTTTCTGGATATGGTTGAGTTTGCGCGGGCATATAACATCCTCTTAGTTCATGACCTTTGTTACGCAGAATTGGCTTTCGATGGCTATCAACCCACCAGCTTGTTAGAAATTCCGGGAGCCAAAGAGATTGGGGTTGAGTTTCATACCCTTTCCAAAACCTACAATATGGCGGGTTGGCGGGTGGGCTTTGTGGTTGGCAATCGGCATATTATCCAAGGCCTGCGGACTCTGAAAACCAATTTGGATTATGGCTTATTTGCCGTTCTCCAAACTGCGGCGGAAACTGCTCTAAACTTGCCCGATGAGTATTTAACCACCGTTTGTGATCGCTATCGAACCCGGCGTGATTTTCTCATTGCTGGCCTGGGGAAACTGGGGTGGACAGTGCCGAAAACTCAAGCCACGATGTATCTCTGGGTACCTTGTCCCGTGGGCGTGAGTTCGACAGATTTTGCCCTCAAGCTTCTCCAAGAAACGGGTGTGGTTGTTACCCCTGGTAATGCCTTTGGCGAGGGAGGAGAAGGATTTGTGCGGGTGAGTTTGATTACGGATTGCGAGCGATTGGGTGAGGCCTTACAGCGAATGGAACAAGCCGGGATTCATTTTTAGTCAAGATTTCCTACCCCTAAATTCAGCCAGATACCAGGCCTTAAACCAAGCATTAGAAGTATTTTTAAGTCCGTCACCAGGCCGGAACTTGTTACAATAGGGCAGTTTTTCAAAGCATCATGGCATTGGCCTCAATGTTCAGCAACCCAATCTGGAGAACACCAATGGCCATTGGCCTGGGAGCAATTGTTGGGGCTATTTCCCGCTATGGAGTCGTCACTGTCTGCCAATCACAGTGGGGCCTAGGCTTTCCTTGGGGAACATTCATTGTCAATGTCTCTGGCTGCTATGTGATGGGGTTTGTGGTTGTCTTTTTCCTCAACGAGGCAATACGCATCCATCCCGATGTCTATGTGATGATGACGACGGGTTTTCTCGGTTCCTACACAACATTTTCCAGTTATGAGTTAGACACTTTTGTGCTTTGGCAGGATCAAAATGGCCAGATTGCCTTATTTTATTGGATTATCTCCGCTGCCCTAGGTATTATTGGGCTACGTTTGGGAGAGCGCACGGCCGAGCGTTTTTTACCGCCCCTTTTACCCCCCGATCTTCCCCCAGACTAAATCCTGCCTTTAGAGATCACCTGTGGCCCAACCCTTCCTATCCCTGTGCATGATTGTCAAAAATGAGGCCGCCCACTTAGCCCGCTGTTTAGCTAGTGTCCAGGCCTGGGTGGATGAAATTATTGTGGTGGATACCGGCTCAACGGATGAAACGATAGCCATTGCTGAATCCTTCCAGGCCCGGATTTTTAGCTTTACGTGGTGTGATGACTTTGCTGCCGCTCGTAATGTGTCTTTAGCCCAGGCCCAAGGGGAATGGATTTTTGTCATTGATGCTGATGAGGAATTAATTGTTACCGACCCGGCCTGGTTATCCCAACTGCGAGAACAAACCGATTTGAGTTATCAGCAATATTCAATTCGGCGTTTAGAAGCTCCCCAGGATAAAAATAGCCCCACCATGACCGACTTCTGGATGAATCGCTTTGGTCGCAATCAAGGGGGAATCCACTATACCGGCCGCCTCCATGAACAACTCACCCATCTCGGCAGTTACCAAATGGGCTATGTCACCGGGGCCTATCTTTATCACCATGGCTGCTCTACCCGGGCGGAAATGATCCAAAAAATGAAAACCCGCAATATTCCCATTCTGGAGGCGATGCGGCAGGAGGGAACCATTGGCTTAATGTGGTTAATTACCCTCGGGGATCATTACAAGGCCTGTGGAGAGATGGAGTCAGCCCAAGACTGTTTTCAAGCCGCCTACGAGTGGATTTTACCCAACCTATTTTCGGGAGAAATACCCACGGAAACAGGCTTTGTCCGGCAATTGCTGTTTGTCTTGGCCTGGGATGCTTTAGAAGCAGAAGATTATGACCAGGCCCAGTTCTTAATCCATAACGGGATTCGCTGGTTTCCCACCTATGCGCCTTTAATCTATGAAGCTGGCCTGTTGATGTTCTATTTGGGGTTTTACTTGGGGGCCGTCCCCTATTTAGAACAGTGCTTAAGAATGGGGGAAAGCCGAACCTATGATCGCAGTGAACCCTTTGACCAGGCCTTTCTCAAGGCTCATCCGGCCTTTAGTTTGGGCTATTGCTGGCTGAAACTCGGACGAATCGATCAAGCCCAGACTTTTTTTGAATTAACTCTCACCCATGACCCGAATCATCAACCAGCCCAAGAACAACTCCAACAACTCAGGGAACTCTGAACTCTAATGTTGCCAGGCCTGGATATCTAATCTTTTTCCGCCTCAATTAACCACTGCCACCAAAGATTGAGGGGGGCATAGAGAATTGGGGCCCAAAGACTACTGAGAATGGCCGAACCGAGGGCAATCTGACGATGCTGTTGCCAAATCTCAGCCAGAGGACGGCTATTTTCCAGACTGAGTTGACCCGCAATGACCGTGGCACTAATGATCGCCATCGCAAAGGTAATCAGGGCAATGGAAATAAAGTCTTCAGAAACATACCGTTGTTTTTGCAGGAGTGCCGTAATCAGCCCCACAATTCCCAAAGACAGCGCATGGGTCGGTTGATGCCCCGTCAGCCCATCTTGAATCAGGCCCAGTCCGACACCACCAACAATCCCCTGCCAGGCCGGCCGCTTGACACTCCAAGCCACCACCCAAATCAAAAACCAGTCGGGGCTAATTCCCGTCATTTCCCAGGCCGAGTGATGCCAGAGGGCGGCCACCGCGCAGATAAAAATGGAGGTGACGATCACAACCCCATTTAAGCCGTTACGGACTAGGGGTGAGAGTTGTTTGAGAGGATTGTCCATTCACCATTACCTGTACCCATTCCAACCGATCGACGGGGGCGGCTAATTGCACAATTGCGTGGGGGCGGGTTGGATCGGATAGATCTACTGATTCAATCACTCCCACAGGCAAACCGGCCGGAAATAGACTACTGAGTTCCGAAGTTAAAACGGCATCTTGGGGCTGCACCTTGGGATCTTTGTCAAAGAATTCTAAGACCGCCTTATTTCCCAATTGCCCCCGGAGAATACCCATTTGCCGAGTTCTACCCACGACCACCCCCACCCGACTGCTGGGATCCGTCAATAATAAAATCCGACTGGTATTGGGGGTAATGCTGGTAATTCGCCCGACTACGCCACCACTGGCTAAAACCACCGCCCCTTGGGCAAGCCCCTCACGACTACCCTGATTGAGTAGAACCTGCTGCCACCAATGATCCGCGCTGCGACCAATCACCCGCGCCACCACCGCTTTATTTTGTTTAACTTGGGGGATATTTAGCAGTTGCCGGAGTTGGTCATTTTGGCTTTGGACTTCGGCCAGGCGTTGTTCTAGTTCCCAAGTCCGGGCCTGAATTAACTGATCCGTATTATTGGCACCACCATAAATCGGTAATGTCACCACCCGATAAAGTTCGCGAATGCCCGCCCCATTGGTTTCTCGGACAATCCAGGCCACGCCTAAGGTCACTCCCGTTAACATTAACAGGCTACTAAAGCGCGTCCACCACCGAACCACTGCCCCCATCGGCTTATTCCTGCCCTTGATAACGCTGCATCATGTTCTGACCTTGGGTGATGAGACTGGCCTGGTTAAACGCCTAGTGTGACATTGAACTTTGGCCGCCAAAGACCCGCCCTAGTTCCTTAAAGTTTTCCAAAACTCGGCCGGTGCCCAGCACCACGCAGCGCAACGGATCCGGAGCCACATGGACAACAATCCCGGTTTCATGACTAATGAGGGTATCCAGGCCCTTCAGGAGCGCCCCACCCCCCGCCAGCATAATACCTCGATCCACAATGTCGGCAGCCAGTTCCGGGGGAGTCCGCTCAAGGGTGCGTTTAATGGCTTCAATAATTCCGGTTAAGGGTTCTGCCATGCTTTCACGAATTTCTGGGGTTTTGATGCTCACGGTACGGGGTAGGCCAGAGAGTTGGTGTAACCCCCGTACTTCCATGAGTTCATCGTCATAGTGATCATTGGGATAGGCCGAACCAATCCGAATTTTGATTTCCTCGGCAGTCCGCTCGCCGACAATCATGTTGTGAACTTTCTTCATGTATTGGGTAATGGAATCTGATAATTCATCCCCAGCAATCCGCACCGATTCACTTAGAACCGTACCCTGCATACTCAGCACTGCTACTTCGGTTGTGCCGCCGCCAATGTCCACGATCATGTTGCCAGTGGGTTCCTCAACGGGTAAGCCAGCCCCAAAGGCCGCCGCCACCGGTTCATCAATTAAATAGACCTCCCGCGCCCCGGCCCCGCGCGCGGCATCTTCAATGGCCCGGCGTTCAACCCCGGTCACACCACTGGGAATCCCGACCACCACCCGCGGTGCAAAGAGATTTTTGCCACCGTGAACCTGCCGCATAAAGTATTTGAGCATGATCTCGGCCCGTTCAAAGTCAGCAATCACCCCATCCCGCAAGGGGCGCACTGCGACAACATTTCCGGGAGTTCGCCCCAGCATCCGTTTGGCTTCTGTGCCCACGGCTAAGGGTTGTTGGGTAATTTGATCAATGGCGACAACAGAGGGTTCTTCTAAGACCACACCCCGCCCGGAGACATAGACCAAGGTATTGGCAGTGCCTAAATCGATACCAATATCTCGCGAAAGTCTGTTAAACACTCCCACAGTTTTTTACCCCTGTCTTGGTAATGAACGAATCGCTGAATTGTAACAAAGTGGTTTACACAACAATGTGACGGATTCTAGTATGTTTGGGGTAACTTTGCAATGAAAAAGTTTTTCCCTATAGTTCTGCGTCTTAAGTAATCACGGTGGGCTTGTCTCGGCCGGTCAGCAGTTTGATTTGGGCGAGGGAGTCTGCCAGGCCAATTAAATCTTGCAGCGCAACTTGGGCATCCAGGCCGTGGTTTTGGGGATTGGGTTCATAGCGTTCTAAGTAAACCCGCAGTGTAGCCCCTTCTGTGCCTGTGCCTGAGAGCCGAAAAACAATCCGACTCCCATCTTCAAAGCCAATCCGAATTCCCTGGTTGGCACTGACACTCTGATCCACAGGGTCTTGATAACTAAAATCATCGGCATAGGCAACCCGACCGGCTCCTAGAGTTTTCCCCGTTAAGGTCGGCAGTTTGGCCTGGAGTTGGGTCATTAATTCATTGGCCCGATCACTGGCAACTCCCTCGTAATCGTGACGGGAATAGAAGTTCCGGCCATAGGTTTGCCAATGTTGAGTGACAATTTCCGCCACAGACTGTTGCCGCACAGCGAGGATATTTAACCAAAACAACACCGCCCAAAGACCATCCTTTTCCCGGACATGGTTGGATCCCGTGCCAAAGCTTTCTTCCCCACAAAGCGTGGCCTGGCCAGAGTCGAGGAGATTGCCGAAAAATTTCCAGCCCGTGGGAGTTTCAAAGGCCGGAATTCCCAATTGTTGGGCCACCCGATCAGGGGCTTGACTGGTGGGCATGGAGCGGGCAATTCCAGCTAACCCCTGGCGGTATCCGGGAACTAAGGTCGCATTGGCCGCTAGGATGGCTAAACTATCGCTGGGGGTGACAAAGAAGTTCCGACCCAAAATCATATTTCGATCCCCATCTCCATCGGAAGCAGCCCCAAAGTCCGGCCCATGGTCTGTAAACAGTTGCGCTACCAAGTCATGGGCATAGACCAAATTTGGATCCGGATGGCCACCGCCAAAGTCTTCCAAGGGAAATCCGGCCTGGACGGTTCCAGCGGGCGCACCTAAACGCTCCTCAAAAATTCTCCGCCCATAGGGTCCGGTGACGGCGTGCATGGCATCGAAAATAAACCGAAAGGAACCGCTGGCAATGAACTGCTGAATCCGGTCAAAGTCAAACAACGTTTCCAAAAGTTGGGCATAGTCAGTAACGGAATCAATGACCTCTACCACCATAGTTCCCAGTTTTGTTTCCCCTAATCGCCCTAGGTCGATGTCGGCAGCATCGAGAATTTTGTAGGTTTCAATGGCCTGGGTGCGCTCGTAAATTGCCTTGGTCACTTTTTCAGGAGCCGGGCCACCATTGCTGGTATTGAACTTAACGCCAAAATCTCCCCCAGGCCCCGCCGGATTATGACTAGCTGAAAGAATAATACCACCAATGGTGCGATATTTGCGAATAAGGCAGGAAGTTGCCGGAGTGGAGAGAATCCCGTTTTGCCCGACTTTGACCCGAGAAAATCCATTGGCCGCTGCCATTTTCAGAATGATTTGAATCGCCGGCTGGTTAAAATATCGTCCGTCTCCACCCACGACCAAAATTTGCCCCTGACAGCTTTCCAGGGTATCAAAGGTGGCCTGGATAAAGTTTTCGAGGTAGTGCGGCGTTTGAAAGACAGTAACTTTTTTCCGCAGGCCAGATGTACCCGGTTTTTGATCTGAGAAAGGATGAGTCGCAACAACCTGAATCGTCATAGCATTCTGGATAAAGACTAGAGACAAGTTTACAAGTCTTTGGCCAAAGCCGCCTACGCCAACTTACTTAGGGAGTTTTTCGTAGTCCAGACTACAAAGGTAGGCTTTCTGAACAATATAAACTGAGAAAAATTATGAGATTGACATTACTTTTACTGTTTTCTCAGCTTAACAAGGCTTAACAAGTTATAGAAAATCCTGCCAACACACCTGAAATGTTGATTTTTCAGTTTTTCTTTGATTGGGTTTGTGAGAATATTAAATGATCAGTAGTCCTTATTTTTTGTCATTGTAAAAATCAGAGTAGTTGTGGGAAGGTAGAGATGGATAACTCATTCTTAGTAAGATTACAGCATTTTGCTCAAGTGGTTGATTTAGTAGATGAAACCTTTGGTGGCGACCTCAGTGGGCATAATCCTAAGCTAGTGGGCCTGGATAGTTCGGATTTTCTTAATATAATCAATCGCTCAAAAGCAGTTATTGATGTGATTAAAAGTAATCTTGACTTTCAAAAGGCCCCACAAAGTTCAGAGAGTATAGTTAGTCAATTACTAATTCTTCGGTCAAGAATCGAGAAGATCGAATTTTTGTTAAAAATATCAAAAGAAAATTCAATCCAAATTCTTCCCTATGTCATGCAACTCAAAGAATCGGTTGATTATGCTCAACATCAGTTAACGCAGGGAGAAATAAATGGAGTTATTCTTCGTTTGATTAGTCTGAATATGCTATGTGCAATATTTGCCTATCTGGAACAGTATGACGCAGAGCTAGTCAAAGAACTTAAGGTTATTGTCACTCAAGTGAGGGAGTTAATCCTAACAGAAGTAATTGCTTGTTTGCTCAAAAATTATCAACCAATACCCTGGAGCATGATCAAAAATGTCTTAGAGGCTCAGGTTAGTTCTCTGAAATGCTTATTAGAAACTATAGCTGGCTTGAAAATCTCATCGAAAAAGCTATCCTACCATTCGACCATTACTGGGTTTGCATACCCTCAGGCTATGATCAACTGTCCCAAATGTAGTCTTGAAATTTCTGTTGAAATGTCAGCCGATGAGATGAATTGTCCTCAATGTGGTTGTTACATTAATGTGAAAGCTCGACTGGGTGAGTTCCTAGACAAGCCACATTGAGGTTACGATTTTATAATTTTTACATCAATATAAATTTAAGGTTGATTACTTAGAAGAATAACTTCTGCTCTTACTCATTCATATTCTTATAGGTTGCCACGGCCGAAGGTGAAATCTGATTGAGATAGCGGAAAATCCAATACTTAAAGACTGTATCCAACATCACTGGGAACGTGGCAATAAACATATCAATAAAGTCCTCGTTTTGAGGTAGGCCAAAGTGCTCCAGAGTATTATTAACAATGACTGTCCAGCCGTGGGGTGAGTGGAAACCCACAAATACATCCGTAAACAGAATGATAATAAAGGCCTTTGCACTGTCACTTAATCCATAAACCACTTCATCCATAAAGGTTTTCAGAATAGCAATTTGAGGCCGATTCAAGAGCAGCAGTAACGTAAATGCCGAAACCCCCAAACTATCGGAAAGAATATTTTTCAGAGGTTCGATAAGTTCCTTTTGATATTCCGTAGAAAGTTCGATTGCTTTTTCCCGTAACTGTTCTTGAAGTTCGGTTGGCGGCACAGGAACTTGACTAATCAGACTTTGAAAGCGGATTTTATTTTCAAACTGATCTAATTCATTTAAGACTCGCTCTTGAATTTGGGTATTGATGATCATTTCAATTTTTCCCACTGCCTTAAAGTGGTTTACAATTGGCCCAATCACAAGTATTTTTGAAAGCTGTTGAGTCAGTAAAGGAATAATAATCAAAAGTAAGATAAAGCGAATTGCAATTCTTGTTCGAGCTTTGGATGTCCGAAAGTCCCGCACAATTTCTTCTTCATTGTTATCCCCTGGATCAAGTTCCCGGCGAAAGCGATCCGCTGTCCGTAAAATTGAACGGGGAATAAAACCACTATCCAGCTTTGAGTCATCGGTTAAATCTTCATTACTGTAGCCCGACTCGTAAAAAGACCCCAGTTCTAGGTTGGCGGGATCTGTTCTAGCCGCGGTGGACTTGCTTGTTTTTTTGCCGCTACCATTCTGCTCCGGATTTTGGCGACTGACGGAGGGGGTACCAAGGGCAGATAATTCCGAGTCGTGGAGCCGTTTATAGCGGTTCAGAGTGGCATCAATAAACCGGAGCTTGGCAGGAATCGTCACATCATCAGGATTGATGACCTCGGCGGTAACCGTATAGGTGGCAGGGCTGGCTTCACGGTCAAGATTCTGAACTGGCTGGCTGTTGCTAAGGTTGCCTTGGAATATGACAGACGAGGCTGGGGCATCAATTTCTAAGATCCGGTGGGTTGCCTTAAATTCCGTCAGACGCATCCGCACTGTTTTGAGGAGTTTTTGTAACTCGGCTTGAAAATAGGTTCCTTCTGATCCATCGCTGAGGGCAAGGCGACTAATGGGACGACCGCCAAAGTGCTCATTTTCAATTGCTCTGATTTTGAGGGCAGCAGTGTAGGAAGCATTGAGGGCCCGTTCCGGGGTAGAAAGATACCAATGTTCAGAATCCTTAATAAACTGCCTAATTTTTTGAAACATCGGGAGAGTTAGCCCCTCAACCAAGACGGTACTAGAATCGTAGCAAATCCCAACTCTAACCCATGCCGCCGAGTCATAGTGATCTGTGGTGCTCTGCTGTTCCTGATTTTGGGCTAGGGCAGTAAATCAAGCCGCAAAAGATTATGGGTTTTGATCCAGGCCGCGGCTGGGAATGACAATTAAAGACCAGTAGGGAACTGTTTCGGCAGTAATTTCCCTAATCGGGCGAATCTGCTGAGTCGGTTGGGTTGCATATTCAATGTAGTGGGCCCGTTCCAACAAGCCCAACTCTGCTAAAACTTGATAAACCTTAGGAAAATGTCGCCCCAGTTTGAGAATAATCGCCGCATCAATCCCCGCCAATTTGATCCGTAAATCCTCAATCTTCAGGGTGGCCGGAATCATGGTTAAGACATCATCGCGAAAGGTTAAGGGAACACCCAACATATCGGCACAGGCCAAGGTTGAGGAGATGCCTGGCACAACTTCCGTGGGAAACTGCCCCGCTAAACGCTGAAACAGATACATAAAACTGCCATAGAGCATCGGTTCCCCCTCACAGAGTACCGCCACATCCTGCCCGATCTGGAGATGGGAGATAATTTTAGCCGCGGCTAAGTCGTAATAGGGTTGGGAAGACCGCTCTACACTGAACGGTAACGGCATCGGAATTTCAATCTGGTGGGCTTGAATGTAGTCCGCCACAATTGCCCGGGCCAAAACTTTGCCATTTTCCATGCAGGGGTAGGCAATCACCGGCACTGTCGTGAGGATTCGATGGGCCTTGAGGGTCAGTAACTCCGGATCCCCAGGCCCGATTCCCAGGCCATAGAGCTTACCGAGTTTGGTTTCTGTTGCACTCATCATTCCTGCTCCTGGGCCAAGGCGTTAATCGCAGCGGCGGCCATGGCACTTCCCCCCCGCCGGCCATGCACCGTGATAAAGGGAATTTGCTGGGGATGGGTGGTCAAGGCCTGTTTAGATTCCGCTGCCCCGACAAATCCGACTGGAAACCCCAAAATAAGGGCAGGTGGCCTTAGACCCTGATCTAGTAATTCCAACAGATAAAACAAAGCCGTTGGCGCGTTCCCAATGGCTACCACAGAGTTGGCTAAGTAGGGTCGCCATAACTCAATGGCTGCGGCGGAACGGGTATTGCCAATGTTCACCGCCAGGCCGGGGACTTCTGGGGCATTCAACGTACACAAGACCAAATTATCCGCAGGGAGTCGTTTGCGTGTCACCCCCCCAGCCACCATTTGGGCATCACAGAGAATGACGGCCCCCTGTTGTAAGGCTTGGCGACCAATTGTGACGGCCCCTGGGGAGGCTTCCAAGTCCCCAACAATATCCGGCATTCCACAGGCATGAATGAGTCGGACTGCCACTGTCGCTAAATCTGCATCCAGGCCTGTTAAATTAGCCTCGGCCCGAATCGTGGCAAAAGACTGGCGATAAATCTCATTCCCATCATGGATATAGTCGTAGGTCATATTCGGCCAGGATGAGACGGTAAAACCTTGACTCCCAAGGCGGCAGCAATTCGGGGTAAGAGGTCAACTAAGGGAGCTTCGGCCATCAATGGGGCTTGGTCATCCCGAAAATCCCCCCTATAAAACCGATAGATTTCCTCTTTTCCTTGGCCCCCATCAATGCCTAGGAGGGTCATCGCCGCCGGACTGGGATGGGCACAGGCCTTAGGGCAAGCGGTCAGGTGAATATTCACGGGTTGGGGCAAGGGCAAGGTGTCTAAATAGGCTCCTAAGAGTTGGGCATGGGCTTGGGTTGAGGTGTGGGCCGCGACACAGCCAGGTTTTCCAGCACAGGCGATAATTCCTTGCCGCGGTGGGGGAAAGGGGGATAAATTCAACTGGCCCAATTGCTTCAGCACCAGCGGAATCTGGGCCGCGACAATATTAACCAATAAGATTGTCTGCCAAGGGGTTAAACGCAGATCGCCAGAGCCGAACCGCGCCGATAGATCCACCAGGCCCCGTAACTGGGCTGAGGAAATTTGCCCTTGGGGTAAGCCAATCCCGATATAGACCTGCTCCGGCTCGGCCTGGGGGTGAATCCCAAGGTGTGCTTGACCAGGGTGGGTGGGTGGGGGAGGAATTTTGGAGTGGCGAATGAGGGGAAAGTCGAGGTAACGCTTGGCCTGGGTTAAGAACGTTTCTAAGCCCCAATCAGCTATAATTTCTCGTAAACGGATTTTTGGGGAACGATCCGGGGCCTGGCAATAGTCAAGGTAAGCCCAGATCAGTGCTTTGATCAGAGGTAGGCCTTGGTCAGGGGAGACTAAAATTCCTGTGGGCAGACAGCCTTTGTCAATTCCGAAGGTTAAATGTAAATAAATCCCAGGATACAGGCCGGGGACTAGTTCTGGATCAACGGCTAGGGCGGTGAACTGGATTTCGTTATAGCGATGCTCGGCCGGGTGTTCGGATCGCTGCCCAATGCTACAGGGGCCACCCCCATCCAGACCAATGGAAAACTTAGCGGGTAATTGGGCCAGGCCGGGGTGCTGGGTCAAAAATAGGTCTAACTCCCGCAGCCAGGGGGAAAAATCAACCAACTCAGTGGCCGTTAATCCCGCCAAGGGGCTAATCATGACATTGCGTAAGACATCCACAGCCGGACTTTTGGCGGCCAAGCCCAGTGCTTGTAATCGTTCTAAGACCTCAGGCCTGGGAATCTCCTTGAGTCTGCGCAGTTGGATATTAGCCCGATTGGTAATCTGTAAGGTTTCTACTCCCAGGTGTTCGGCCAACGCCACCAGGCCCTGTCCCTGTTCACGCCTCAGTTGCCCCCCAGAAATGCGGATCCGTAGCAGTAAGCCATCGGCCGCTGTTACCCCATAAAACAGGCCTGGGCAGACGGGGGATAAAGAGTTTGTCAATTGGGGCAAATCTGACACCGAATCTCCGTGAACCGCAGAGAGGGCTAAATGAAAATGTAATGTTCTATTCCCGATTGGCATTCTGACTTACTCCAATAACCTGCTGTCTGAAGTTATTTGGACTTTACAGTTGCGGCACAGTACCGGACTTTCACCGGGTTTTCCCAATCAAGCATCCCCTCATCCTAACATGGCTCGATTCTCTAAGCTGAGGCTCCCTGAGAAGCCCGCAGGGTGAAATCTGCAATAACAAATATGCTAGCCTAGGCTTACTAAGAATAATTATTAATAATTATGGCAACTACCAAGTTTCCCCGCATTCAGCCATTCTCCTTAACAGGTGTGGTGACAGCCTTTGATGAAGAAAAGGGCCCCTATCCTAAGGTGATATATCTTAAGCACAATGAAGAAATTTATCGCATTAAACTGACCAAACTAGCTCGCAAATCCCTCCAGCAGCCTCCAGGCCTGGAAGCCATTATCCAAGTCTCCGGGGAACGGGAATATAAACCGGAAAACAATCAATTTCGCTATAAAGCCCACGATTGCCAAATTGTTGCCCAACCCCCAGAAAAAATCCTCTCTCTAGAGACAGGAGTCTCCGGGGAGAAGGGAGTGAGTCAACCTAGAAAAATCTTAATTTGTCAAAAATCTAACTGTTGTCGCCGCGGTGGTACCGTAATCTGGGACGAGTTAACCCAAGAAATTGCCGCCCAAGGCCTGGAAGGACAAATTACCCTCAAAGCAGTCGGGTGTATTGGGGAATGTAAACGGGGACCAGCCCTAGTGGTGATGCCGAGCAAAAGTCGTTTTACCCATGTCACCCCCAGCCAAGTTCCCCAATTACTCGCCGCCTGCACAATGCACTAGCAATCCTAGGCTTTCAGACTGTCTGCGGCCAAGAAATGGGCCAAATGGTAGGCCCGCTCTTCCGTCTTGAGCAAAATCTGATCGTACAAATAGGCAGTGGCTCGATCACCCAAGGTTTCGGCTTGGGCGGCCTGTTGACGCAGAATTTGGAGCAGGGATTGTTCTGCCAATAAATCATGGTTGATCATCTCCCGGCAGCTAAAGGCATGACTGGGTTCCGGAGTAAAGCAGCATAACTCTGCCAATTGCATAAAGTTAGCCGCTGGAATTCCCCCCAGGCCATTGAGTCGCTCACCCAAATCATGGACATGGCCCTGGACAGCTTCGTAGCAATCTTGGAAAAATTCATGCAACTGATAGAATTCAGCTCCCTCAACAACAAAATGATGCTTTTGATATTGCAGATACAAGGCCTGGAAACTAGCCAAAAGCCGATTCATGCCTTCACAGACTGGAGTGGTAGAGGCCAGATCCAGTAGCACAACATTTTCAGCAATGACCCCAAAATCCTGGCGAGGTTGAGTCGTAGTTGTCATGGCAGTCTCTCAAATTTAAAGTTAGAGGTTAGTCAGCATCTCACTGCGCCGGGCAAGGAACCAGAAGTAGGTTATGGGCACAGGATATCAAAGTTTCCAAATTGATAATCCAGCAGAAAACCCTTGCCAATCGCAATAACCTTAGTTTATTGATAACACAATTAACCGCGGTTAGTCGTCCATTCTGCCAGGAAGTTTTCAGGACTGGACAGGTAATTGGGAAGATTTCTAAGTTTGCTGGATGTCTTTATTGCTATATAATATCAATAAATTGGTGGTCAGTTGACTTATCCTCGGGTGATCCTGGAGCCGGTCTTAGCCTTATTCATTAGGGATTAAGTAGTTTTAGCCTAGGGAGAACCTCTATCGTCTAAGGTTTTTGCAAAAAAGTAGCATTTTCTAGAATTGATTGGATTTTTCAAATTTATCTTTGGAGGATTATTCGGCCCCATGCAATCCCACTCCCACGCCCATCATGATTTCTCCGAAACAACTCGGCATATTATTGCGGTTCGCTGGGATCATCGCTGGCCCATCTACCATCGGCTTTCTGGTTTGGGGATTCGCTGTTGGTGTACTCCCTATCAACCCCTCCAGGTAGAAATTCCCTCCCCAGCCGTTGCCATTCAAATCTGGAGCGTGATCCGCCAACTGACTACCTCTCGTCAAGAGCAAGCCGCTTGGTTAGGGCAGTGCTGGCAGCTTTCTCCCATTGAGTCTTAGGGCAAGTCTATAAAATTTAGCCTAGAGGGATTTAGTGTCACTCAAACCCTAGAAAGAACTCCTTCTCAACATTCCGGCCTGGTACTATCAACACCCTCTATGGATAACCTTAAGGGGTTCCGGCCTAGGTGAGGGGATTGCAAGTGCGTGGGGGCAATTCCGAACCCGCATTGTAGAGATAAAACGAGCCTACATCTAAGACGGCATTCCGGTAGCGAATCTCACCCAGTAAGGGCTGTTTATCCTTGTCGCCCTCTTTTCCACCGGTGAGATCAATGGCCTGATTTCGACTGTCATTAATGCCATAGGGAACAAGCTGGAGGGCATAGCCCTGTTGGGGATTAACAATAAATTTGCGAACTTCCACCTCGGCCACCTTCAAGAAGGGAGCCAATTGTCGATATTCAGAGGTTGGTGAGAGAGAACTGAGTAAGTAGTTTATGGGTAATGTTCCAGTTGTGGAAGCAAGCCCGGAAATTGTGCTTTGATTTATAGTTCCAGCTAAACACCAAGAAACGGCAGCAGTCGGATTTTCCCGGTAGGTTCCGATCACTTTATTGCCTTGTTTGGTGAAGATAAAACAGGTGCCACTGGGCTGGCCCGCCGGTAATGCAGTTGGGGGTTGGCTACAAACGCGGTAATTACCATCAGGCAAAGCGGCAATGGTTTCCACGGCCTGGGCGGCTGGACTGCCAAGGAAGATTGTTAGCAGGCTTGTTGTCACTAAAGGAATGCCGAAGCGCAATGATGGCAGCATTTCCATTCCCCTAACCTTAAGTTAAAACTCTATCATCCCCTAGTGAACATCAATCCCTTTCCAAAGCCAAGACAACTTGTGCCAGTTTCCGTGGCTCAATGATTGCCTGTGCCAATTTTTTGCACCTGTGCCAATTAACCGAAATGGTCTGACATAAATTGTAATCTGATCATGATCTGGGAATACTGTTAACTAGTCACTGTGCATAGGCTAGTTTCCAGTGCGTAAAGTTAGGTGTGCCTTGAGTATCCCATTGGCTGGATAGATGGCCGACACGATTAAGTTTGGTGTGGAATTAGGGTGTGAGGATTACGAAAATGTTGAGAAAAATTAGCTCTGCCTTGGTGCTGGGCCTGGTGACAAGCCACTTAGTGGGCTGTGGTGGTGGAGGGGAACCCGAATCAACGGCAATTAGTCCGCCCCCCTTACCCACTCCATCGCCCCCTGCCCCAGAAACTCCCCCGGCAGCTGGTGTTGGCCCCTCAGTTTTAGGAAATCTCACCCCGCCAACCAATCCCCAAATGCGGGTGAAAACTATTGCCCAGGCCAAGGATGTAGGTCGCCCCAATCCCTTTAGTAGCGTTAGTCCGGCAGCCGCTCCCCCTGGATTGAATACCCAAGATGCTCCCTTACCGGCCCCGATTCAGTTTGTTCCTGTATCCCAAATTAATCAGCGGCTGGCGGAAATCCTCCCCCCTTCGGCCCTGCCCCCAGGCCGAGTTCCCGCGGCTCCCTTACCTCCGCCTAAAGATGCCCAGGGTGTGCAGTTATTTGGTGTGGCGGTGGTTGGTGGGATTCCCCAGGCCATTATTCAGGCCCCTGGTGAAGTCGTAAGCCGCACTGTCCGGGTGGGAGATACCTTAGCTAATGGGGTACGAGTGACCAGCATTTTAGCCTATGGCTCCAATCCGGCCATTGTTTTAGAGCAGTTTGGGCAACAGGTGACTGTGGGTATTGGCCAGGCCCAGGCTAGCGCAGCCAGCAATAACGCTCCC
The DNA here is from genome assembly GCF_031729055.1 of Pseudocalidococcus azoricus BACA0444. Taxonomy (NCBI): domain Bacteria; kingdom Bacillati; phylum Cyanobacteriota; class Cyanophyceae; order Acaryochloridales; family Thermosynechococcaceae; genus Pseudocalidococcus; species Pseudocalidococcus azoricus. The sequence continues at coordinate 96,402 of NZ_JAVMIP010000009.1, forward strand.
CTCTAAGCTGGGATTTCAGCTATGGGCTGGGTGGTCTCTCAAGGCAGATGGGGCCAAGGGCAAGGCGGCGAAAATCTTGGAGGAGTTGGCGGCCAGTCCGTTCGTTGTCCTTTTGAAAACGCTGGGTAGCTAGATAAACAATATATTCTTCCCCCGAACGTTCCCCGAGGCTGGCCTGATAGCGGTTTAGCAAACGGGGGGCCTGGTTTAAGTCCTGCAATAAGTCCACCAGAGCGGCTGCAACCCGTTGATTGTCATAGGCCGCTTCGCCAATATCATCACAAATGGCTAACTTGATGGCGGCATTTTGATCTTTGAGGTTTGCAGGCAAGACCCCAGGGGCATCTAACAGTTCCAGTTGATCGGAAATGCGGATCCAGCGGAGTTGACGAGTCACCCCAGGCCGGGCGGCACTAGCAGCAATTTTTCGTTTCAGTAAGCGATTAATCAAGGCAGACTTACCGACATTGGGAAACCCTAACACCACGGCTCGTACCGGCCGGGGATTCATGCCTCGGAGTTTGCGCCGTTCATTAATTGTCACCCCTGCGGCCTGGGCAGCTTTGAAAATGGCCATCACCCCATCACCAGTTTGCCCATTGGCGCAATAGGGACTCTCCCCTTGGGCCCGAAACCAGGCCTGCCATTGTTCCCGCTCCCAGGGGCTAATCATATCCACACGATTCAGAATCAGCAGCCGTGGTTTTGTCCCAATCCAGGCCGGAATTTGGGGGTGAAAACTTGCTAAAGGGATCCGGGCATCCCGAACTTCTAAGACTACATCTACCCGGCTGAGTTGTTCCTGGAGGGCTTTTTCAGCTTTGGCAATATGCCCGGGATACCACTGAATCAAGGGAGTGGCGACAACCCCCCGCTCAATCCGGGCTAATTGGTCTAGGTCAAGTTCAGACTTGGGTTTGCGGGGCATGGGTCTAGGCTCATGAGCATTAAAACTGTTACGGACTTATTGCACCGTGGGCCGGCGACCATTTCCCCCTGTGACAAAGGTAATCGGTTGCTGATTGTTTAACGGCTCCCAGCCCACATCAAACCCCTGTTGCCAGGCCACAGTCCGGGCGGCCCGAAAACAATCAAAACTATCGGGACGGACAAAAAATAACAGGGCATCGGTTTGGGGACGGAGTTGATTTAGGGTTTGGCGAAAGACGGAATTGGCCTGGCCAACTCGCTCTGGGGTCTCTCCAGCAAAGGGATCGAGGGGTTGATAGCGGGTTTGCAGAATCGGCTGCCCCTGATACTCAAAAACAGAGAGCCTGGCCTGGTAATAGCGAGTGTTGACCTCGAAGTTATTCAGTTGACTAAAGACCATGAGGGGATCGCCGAGGGAGGTAGCACTTAACAACCGCACCTGCTTTTCCATCGCAACTTCAACTTTATTGGCCTCCAGAGGAGTTGCCCGATTCTCCCGACATTCGACAAAACTGATGCTTTTCTTACTTTCGCGAGCCAAGGGAGTCCGAATCAAAGCAGGGGCCTCGGCCGCCATTAAGCTGGCAAATAAACAGACAAAAATTAACACCCCAACCGTATTGGTCAGCACATCCATAAAAGAGTCTAGGTTTTGGGCCGGGGGTTGAACCTTCCGGTAAATACGCCGTCTCATGGGTCAATATCTCTCGCCTTAGCCATGAAGAAAAACACTGTGGATTAATGCCGAGGACTGCCAGACGATCCTGCTTCAATCTTACTGGTTTTGTCTCAGCCGTTTTCTGAAGCACCCATGCTTCCTCAGACCAGAGGACTTTGCGGTAAACGGGTTGGCCCAGGCCTGGGGCGCGTTCAGCCTAGTCTGTGACGGATAAAACAATCAGGGTCATATCATCCTGTTCCTCTTTGACCGGGCCGGTAAATTGGCTCACTGTTGTAAAAATATGTTCTAAAACCCGATCGGGAGAGAGTGCTAACTGACAGGCCTGGCGGAGGGCGGCTTGGAGGCGAAACTCTTCAAAACGTTCCCGCTGCGGATTCTCAGCCTCGGTAATCCCATCGGTATAAAAAATAATTCGATCCCCCGGCTCCAATTGCACCGCCACTTCCTGGTATTGGGCCCGCCCATCTAAACCAATCAACATCCCATAGGTATCTAATCGGCGGACGGATGCTGTTCTGGCCTGCCAGAGGAGGGGAGGTAAATGGGCGGCATTACTGTAGGAGAGGATGCGGGTCTGGGGATTATATTCCGCATAAAACAAGGTGACAAAGCGGTGGGAGTTTTCCAAATCCGGCTGCATGGCCCGATTTAAGTGCTGCATAATCCGGCTGGGACGATGGCCATTCAAGGCTTCCGCTCGCAACATGCCCCGGGTCATGGTCATAATTAGGCCGGCTGGAACTCCTTTACCCATGACATCCCCAACGGCAATGCCCCACCGTCCCTGGGCTATGGTGTTGTGGTCTCCCTGGCCATAGGTGATTGGAATAAAGTCATAATAATCACCGCCAACCCAACTGGCTGTGCGACAGGCCGCAGCTAATTCCAGGCCGCGAATCTCTGGGCAATGGCTGGGGAGGAGATTTTTTTGAATTTCCGCGCCAATTTCCAGTTCTCGGTCTAGGCGTTGCCGTTCTCGAAGTTTGACCGCCAGTTCATCGTTAGCAATGGCCATCGCGGTTTGATCGGCAATCACCTGCATCAGATGTTGGCGGGTTTCTGACCAGTCATAGGTGGGAGCTTGGGTAAAAATGTAAAGCCGGCCCCGTTCCCGGAGTTGGGAATCCTTGACGAGAATACTGGTGCCAAAAAATCTAATCCCTGGGGGGATCCGGGCGGCCAGTTGGGCATCCAGTTGGCTTTCCAGGGAGTCTTGGGCATGGGTCGGATCCACATTGGCCAGGCCATTGGCGAGGGTACGGGTCGCTGTTTCCAGGGCTGAGCGAATATTCGGGCATTGATCACTGGCATGGCAGTGGAGTTGTTCGAGACGCACCTGTCCATCAGCCCGAAAGAGGACTAAGGCGGTGGCATCGGCTTCTGTGACCCGCGAGGTAATTAAGGGAATCAGTTCAAAAAATTGGTTGAGATTGTTGAGGGTACGCAGCGCAAAACTGAGGGAGGCTAAGAGTTCTTGAATTTTGCTATTTTCCCGTTGCAGGCGCGCCACCAGTTGCTTGAGGGCTAAAACCGGGCCTGGGGAGGGTTGCAGCAGGGTGGATAATGATGCTGGGGGGACAGTCGTGGTCATGGAAAAAGACTCAGGCAAATTAGTATCCAAGGAATCGGACGCTCGCAAGTGAGGATCGGGCAGAGAATGCAGAGTGAATGCCGGAGGGGGACAGTGTGGCGAAAAAAATGGTCAATTTGACTTGATAGTGTAGCACCTCTGTTCTGGGAGAACCCGCCAAATCAGGCCCCGCAAATCTTAAGATTTTTAGGCTGGGTTAATTTGGGCTAAATCTTAAAGATTTCCTGACATGGGCCTGGATAAATTGACGGTATGATTCTGAGACATAATCACGCTCCCATCACATTTTAGGAGGATACCCCGTGGCCCACGCAGTCACCTTAATTCGCGGCGATGGAATTGGCCCTGAAGTTGCTTTAGCGACCCAAACTGCCTTGGATGCAACGGGAGTAGCTTTTGATTGGCACGTGGTTGATGCAGGCGTGGACATGATGGATAAATATGGGACACCCTTACCGGAGCACGTCCTAGACACAATTAAGGCCACTAAAACCGCTATCAAGGGGCCGATCACAACTCCTGTGGGGACAGGCTTTCGCTCGGTAAATGTGGAGATTCGGAAACGCCTAAATCTGTACGCCAACTTACGACCTGCGAAGTCTATTGTCGGGGTAAAAAGCTATTTCCATGATATTGATCTGGTGATTGTCCGGGAAAACACCGAAGACCTCTATGCCGGGATTGAGTTTGACTACAGGACTCCGGAAGCCGCCAAAGCTAGGGCCTTTTTAAGTGAGTTATCTGGCAAGCTGATTCGGGATGATGCCGCCATTGGGGTCAAACCCATTTCCGTATTGGGGAGCCAAAAAATTGTTGATTTTGCCTTCAAGTATGCCCAGACCAATGGCCGCAAAAAAGTCACCGCAGTCCACAAAGCCAACATTATGAAATTTACCGATGGCTTATTTTTAGAGACAGCCCGGAAAATTGCCCCCAACTATCCAGAGCTAGAATTTGAAGATCGGATTGTGGACAATATGTGTATGCAGTTAATGCAAAAGCCGGAACTCTACGATGTCATGGTCATGCCCAACCTCTACGGCGATATTCTCTCGGATATGTGTGCTGGGATGATCGGGGGCCTGGGAATTGCACCAGGGGCCAATATTGGCGATGACTATGCGGTGTTTGAGGCCATTCACGGCTCGGCCCCGAAATATGCTGGCCAAAATAAAGCCAATCCGACCGCGTTGATTCTTTCCGGGGTGTTGATGTTGCAATACCTAGGGGAAATGGAGGCGGCAAAACGGTTACAAGCGGCGGTGGAAAAAGTAATCGGCGAGAAGAAATTTGTCACTTATGATTTAATTCCCTCTGGCCAAACCCCAGTCGGTACCCAGCAAATGGCCGAAGCGATTGCCCAGGAAGTACAACGTTAAGCGGGGCCTAGCGGTCATCGTATCTGAGCAGGCATCCGTACAATGTTGCATTGGTAGTGCCAAGGGTATCTTTAAGTAAGACGCATCATCGACTGCTTATTTCACTGCCGTAGTAAAATAAGTAAATGTCGCAAAATTCTCTTGGCAGGGCTTTTCCTAGGGATATTGTTTGTATGAAATTTTTAATTTCCGTACCAATTTTATCCATTGCTCTTTTTGTCCCAGGCCCAGTACTGGCGACCAGCTACCCCCCGGCATCAATACAAAAATTTATGGTTGATTGTACTCGAAGGTTTCAGAAACAGGCTCCTCCTGGTTTTGGTGGGCGTGGCACAGCTTTCTGCACCTGCATGATTGAGGGAATTCAGGCAAAAATGAGCTTTAAGCAGTTTCAACGATTGGCCAGTAATCCAAATGATCCGGCTTTAAAACCAATTCAAAGGGGATGTATGTTTCATCTCTTTTAGACCCAATTAATTCTTGGTAATGCTGATTTAATTGATTAGGTCGTTCCGAAAAAGTAATGTTCAACGCTTCACAGACTCTTTTTATACCCTAGTCTCTAATATGTCCCTACAAAATAGCTATTGAGCCATCAAGACAAGCATAATCAACAAACTCTTGAATTGAATCAAAGGTATTTAGGTATTTCTATAACGAATGATAAATTGTGCGTCTGAATAATTTATTATTTTTCTCTGGAATTATAGCATTAAGGCTGTACTTCAAGAAATTGGAGGAATTAGACCTCTTTTAGTGATAATTAAGGGGTGATCTACCCAAAGGACAAGTGCATGAGTCAGGGGATTTTTCCGGTGCAGTGGCATGAAGAGAGTGTCCGCCTGATTGATCAAACCCGCTTGCCGGCTGAATACAGTGTTGTGGATATTCACTGTGTTGAGGATATGGCCACGGCGATTACCACGATGATTGTTCGGGGTGCTCCTGCAATTGGCGTGGCGGCGGCCTTTGGGATGTATTTGGGGGCACGGGACTTTAGCGGCTCAGACCTGCAAGAATTTTTCGCCCATTTAGACCAAGTGGCCACCCGACTCAGACAAACGCGACCCACCGCAGTTAATTTGTTTTGGGCAATAGATAAAATGTCAACAGCAGCCCAGGCCTGTTCCGGTTCAGTGGGTGAGATTCAGGCTCATCTTCTCCAAACTGCCCAAAAAATCTGTGCTGACGATATTCGCACTTGTCAACAAATTGGGGCTCATGGGTTAACGGCCTTGCCCCAAACTCCTGAGAAGTTAAGAATTTTGACCCACTGTAATGCCGGGGCCTTGGCCACTGCGGGCTATGGAACTGCCTTGGGGGTGATTCGCTCGGCCTGGGCTGCAGGACGGTTAGAACGAGTGTATGCCGATGAAACGCGGCCAAGATGGCAGGGGGCCAAGCTTACCACCTGGGAATGTGTCCAAGAAGGAATTCCAGTGACCTTATTAGCGGATACGATGGCGGCCCATTGTATGCAGCAGGGGATGATCGATGCGGTCGTAGTTGGAGCCGATCGAATTGCGGCTAATGGGGACACAGCCAACAAAATTGGGACGTACAGTGTTGCCCTCGCAGCCCAGGCCCATCGCATTCCGTTTTTTATTGCGGCACCAGCTTCGACCGTGGATTTGAATTTACCTGAGGGGACGCTTATCCCGATTGAACAGCGAGATCCGCAAGAAGTCTATTTACCTGATACTCATCGCATTTGTCCTGAGGGCGTGGAGTTCTATAACCCGGCCTTTGATGTTACCCCGGCCCAGTTCATTAAAGGGATTATGACCGAGTTTGGGGTCTTTCCCCCTGCCCAGTTGGAAGCCGCCATAAGGAGCCATCTCAGTTCGGGAAATCAAGGCTAGGGCATCTATGGACTGGCACAGCAGTGATATTCAAAGTTTGCACCTGATTGACCAAGAGTTAGGTGATCACAAGTTTACTCCGGCTGAATATGAAATTATCCGGCGAGTTATTTACGCCACAGGAGATTTTGACTATCCCACCCTGATCCAGTTTTCGCCCCAGGCCCTAGCTGCGGGTGTGGCGGCTTTGTCGGTGCGGACTCCCATTATTGTCGATGTGCCTTTAGTGCAGATGGGGATTTTGCCGCAACTTCAAACTACTTTTGCGAATCCGGTTTATTGTGGCAGTGAAACCTTTACCCGCCCCCAGACTGAAAAATCCCGCGCTGCCTTTGGTGTAGAAACCCTCTCCCGCCGCCATCCAACCGCCATTTTTGTGATTGGAGCTTCCCAAACAACTCTGTCTCCCTTGCTAGAACTGGTGCAGGCCGATGAAATTAAGCCAGCCTTGATTATCCACACACCGGTGGGATTTTTGCCCCAAGGGCGCGAGGAACTGGAAAAATCTTGGTTACCCAATATTATGCTGAATGGGCAAAAAGGGGGGCCAGGGGTCGCAGCAGCTATTTTATCGGGTCTGATTGATTTGGCCTGGGGAGCTTATGGGCATGACTTAAAAGATCAAGCTAGATCTCGTTAGGGTTCATGGTTATCCTGATAGATCGTCTCATGACGCTGACTGGCAGATTCGTTAGGATATGGATGCTCCTGGCGACAGTGAATCGATTATGACGACCCTGGAATTGTCCACCGCGCCATCCTTCAGCCCAGCACTCTTTCTGCCTGGTGAAGATGAACTGCCTGCCGATGACAATCAAACCATGGAAACCCAACGTCACAAGATGCAGATGGATTTACTCATCGAGGGCTTGGATACTTGGTTGGAGCCGCGAGCCGATGGCTATGTGGGCGGCAATATGTTTATCTACTTCAGCCAGGCCCAAATTAAATCCCAAGACTTCAAAGGCCCGGATTTTTTTGCGGTGACTGATGTTCCGAAGCGAGAACGTAAATCCTGGGTCATTTGGGAGGAAGAAAAAGCCCCCGATGTGGTGATTGAACTGCTATCTCCCTCCACGGCGGATGAGGATAAAACCACTAAAAAAGCTGTGTATCAGACGAAATTGCGAGTGCCGGAATTCTACTGGTATGACCCCTTTAACCCCGATGACTTTGCTGGCTTTAGCCTGATCAGCGGTCACTATCAGCCGATGGAATTGAGTCCGCAAGGGTGGCTCAGCAGTGAATCCTTGGGCTTGGTGTTGCGACCCTGGCCTGGGATTTATCGAGGCGTGGAAGCGGTTTGGTTACGCTGGGCGACCTTAGAGGGCGAAATCTTACCCACAGGTTGGGAACGGGCGGCTCAAGAATCCCAACGGGCGGAACTCTTGGCGGCTAAACTCAAAGAACTGGGTGTTGACCCCGACTTGATCTAACTGAAACTTACGGCAAATCTCCAACCTATGGCTCAAACCCTTTTAACTGATCCAAACCCTGACACTGCTTCCGAATCTGATTGGTTAGCAATTGGCCAAATTGTCGCTCCCCAAGGCCTGGCTGGGGCAGTCCGAGTTTATCCAGAATCAGATTTTCCGGAGCGATTTTTAGAACCTGGGCCCCGTTGGCTAAAAACTAATCATCAAAACTCCCCAATTCCAGTCACCCTGACTGAGGGCAGATTTTTAAATGGCCCAGGCCTGTATGTTCTTACCTTTTCAGAATATAAAACCCGGACAGAGGCTGAAAATTTACGGGGAAGTCAGTTAGTTGTGCCAGTGTCTGACCGCCCCCCCCTAGAGCCTAATGAATTTCATTTGATGGATTTGATCGGGCTGGATGTTTTTATTCCCCCCGATTCAGAGGTGATTGGGACGGTGATCGGCCTGATCAATGCCGGGAATGATCTCCTTGAAGTCCGGCTCCACCGCCCCCAAGAGCCAATTGTCCTGATTCCCTTGGTTCGGGAAATTGTTCCCACGATTGACCTCAAACATCGGCGGATTGAACTCACCCCCCCGACCGGATTAATTCCCGTAAAATAAACATTCGCCTGGCAAACTGGCAAAATGGTTAATAATGGCTATAGGGCCAAATTTCGCCAAGGTTGTGGAACTTCCTGTGAGTTAGCATCTTTACGTGCTGATCCACCATTTTGGGGACTGAGTTGGTAGCAATTGCAGACAGGGTAAAGAATGAGTAACGGTAAAGTCAGAATTTACGATCTTGCTAAGGAACTGAATCGGGATAATAAGGACTTATTGACGATTTGTGAAAAGTTGGCCATCTCGGTGAAAAGCCATAGCAGCACCATTTCTGATGAGGAAGCCGCCCAAATTCGCCAAGAAGCAGAGACCTTTACACCTCCCGTGGCCCCGAAACCGATGCGTCCGGCCCAGGCTCCAGCGCGACCGAAACCTTCTGTCCCGATGCCCGTCAAGAAATCTCAACAGATTGTGGCGGTTCACAGTACCCATTCTCGCCCGACCCCTGCCTTGGCCCCAACTAGTGAGGGCAATTCAACCCCTAGCCTGGTGGAGCAACCATCTCGACCTGTACCGCAACTCCACCGCCCCCCAGCCCGGGAGGGAAGTCTGCAACCGCCGATTAAGCCCATCGTGCGCGCCCCTCAGCCCCCAGCCCCGCCAGCACCTGCTACGCCGGAAGTTGAACAACTTGTCCAGGCCCAGGAACCTGCCCCTTTACCGACTCTCCAAGGCCCCCCACCCCGCCCCCGCCAATCTACCCCATCTACTCTCGGGACTACTGCTTCAGCCTCGAGTTTGGAAGGCATTGCTCCACCTCGTAAAGTCCGCCTCCCCGCCCCCCCCCGTTCCCAACAACTCCAACACCCTGAACCCCTGAAAGTTCCAGGGCCTAAAATTAGTGTGTCTGGTTCAGAACCTGTCAGCCCGGACGTTCTGCCTAAACCGGTTCATAAACTCCAGCCGCCCCCTCGCCTCCTAGATGCTCCAGTCCGGCCTGCACCGCCAAAACCCCCCGGAACCGGGACATCCGAAGATGCGATTGAAGTTCTCCAAAATGACTCTGTTAATCGCGTTCTCTCAACCCGTGGCCGCCGGACTCGGGGTAAAACCGCCCAAGAGGAAGAAGAGGAACTCCGGGCCAAAAATGCCGCCAAGGGTAAACGCCGCACCTCAGGCATTGAGGAGGAAGATGAGCTAGATTTTGGGGCTGACTCTCTCTTGAAGCTACAAACCATAGATGTTAGCCAATCCCTAGTTCGCCCACCCAAGCCAAAAGCCACCAAGAGTAGCCGCCCAGTTACAGTTAAACCTGAGGCCAAACCAGCACCCAAGAAAGCGGATAAGACTGATCGGCGTAGTCATCGCGGGCGAGATCGCCAAGAGGAAGAAGAAGCTACCCGGCCTGAGAAAATCACCCTCGACGGTAGCCTGACGGTTCAGGAATTGGCCATGAAGCTGGTTGTCCCGGAATCGGAAGTGATCAAGATTCTCTTCTTCAAAGGCATTGCTGCTACCATCAACCAGGCCCTAGATTTGGAAACCGCTGAAATGGTGACCAAGGAATTGGGAATTGAGGTGGAAGCGGGGACTCAAGAATCGGCTGCTAAGAAAGTTACAGAGATGATCGAGGCAGGAGATTTAGATTACCTGCAACGCCGTCCGCCCGTAGTCACAATTATGGGCCATGTGGATCACGGCAAAACCAGTCTTTTGGATGCAATTCGCCATGCCAAAGTTGCCCAAGGAGAAGCTGGTGGGATTACTCAACATATTGGGGCCTACCATGTGGATGTGGAACATAATGGCGAACCGGCCCAGGTTGTGTTCCTGGATACTCCCGGTCACGAAGCCTTTACAGCTATGCGAGCCAGGGGAGCGCGGGTTACAGATGTGGCAGTCTTAGTGGTGGCCGCCGATGATGGAGTGCAACCGCAGACCATTGAAGCCATTAGCCATGCCAAAGCTGCCGGCGTACCGATTGTTGTGGCCATTAACAAAATTGATAAGGAATCTGCCCAGCCCGATCGGGTAAAACAGGAGTTAACAGAATTTAACCTGGTTCCTGAAGAATGGGGGGGCGATACGATCATGGTTCCGGTCAGTGCCCTCCAACGGGAAAACTTGGATACCTTACTGGAAATGATCTTGTTGGTTTCCGAGGTTGAAGATCTCTATGCCAACCCAGACCGACCGGCGAAAGGGACAGTGATTGAAGCTCATTTAGATAAAGCCCGAGGTGCCGTAGCCACCTTCTTGGTTCAAAATGGTACCTTACGCGTTGGTGATGTCTTTGTGGCCGGGGCCTGCTTAGGGAAAGTCCGGGCGATGATTGACGACCGGAGCCAACGGGTTGAGGCGGCTGGGCCATCCTTTGCGGTGGAGGTCTTGGGTCTAACGGATGTCCCTGCGGCTGGGGATGAATTTGAGGTCTTTACCGATGAAAAAGCGGCCCGTTCTTTGGCCGATCAGCGGACGATGGAACAGCGGCAAGTGCGTCTGGCCCAGGCCATGGCTGCCCGGCGTGTTTCCCTCACCACCTTGTCTGACCAGGCTCGCGAAGGGGAACTCAAAGAACTGAATCTGGTTCTGAAAGCAGATGTGCAGGGATCCTTAGAGGCGATTTTGGCTTCCTTAGGGCAACTTCCCCAAGATCAAGTTCAACTGCGGATTTTACTCTCAGCCCCTGGGGAAATTACCGAAACCGATGTGGACTTAGCCGCTGCCAGTAGTGCCGTGATTGTCGGGTTTAACACCACCTTAGCCAGTGGGGCCCGCCAGGCCGCGGATCAAAACAACGTGGACATTCGCGAGTACAACATCATCTACAAACTCTTGGATGATCTCCAGGCCGCGATGGAAGGGTTACTCGATCCGGAAATGGTCGAAGAAGAACTCGGACAAGCGGAAGTTCGGGCAACCTTTGCAGTGGCCAAAGGCGTGGTCGCAGGGTGTTATGTCCAATCTGGAAAACTGGTGCGTAACTGTAAAATCCGGGTACAACGGGGCAGCCAAACCGTCCATTCTGGGGTCTTAACCTCCTTAAAACGGATGAAGGATGATGCCAAGGAAGTCGCAACGGGTTTCGAGTGTGGGGTGCGTCTTGATGACTTCCAGGGTTGGCAAGAGGGGGATGTAATCGCCGCCTATCAAACTGTGGCCAAACGCCGGACACTCTAAGGAACCTCTCAGGAGATTTTCAGGATGTCTTGCCAAGATTGTTCCCAGGCCCCCTTGCTGTATTTTTGAGAATGCTCCTGTGATTGCCACCCCGATTCAATCCCGCTTGAATGTCATCTATCTTGAGCCAGGCCAGCAGGGGCGAGATGGGGAGGATGTGGTCTTGGGGTTATCACAGCCCTTAAAAACGGTTCCTCCCAAGTATTTTTATGATGGGCGCGGCTCGCATCTATTTGAGCAAATTTGCCAGTTACCAGAGTATTATCCAACCCGCACTGAAATGGGAATTCTCCACCAGGCGGCGCAGGAAATTGTTGAGATTACCGGGGCCTGTGAATTGGTGGAGTTGGGCAGTGGGAGTTCGCTGAAAACCCGGATTTTGCTCGATGCCGCCCAGGCCAAGGGACAATCGCTCCATTATTTACCGATAGATGTCAGTGGCAGCATTCTCAAAGATAGTGCCTTAGCTTTACTCAATGACTATCCAAATCTAGCTGTCACAGGAATTATTGGCACCTACGAACAAGGGTTAAGCCATCTGCCCCCCCGGAAACTCCCAGAACGGATGATTAGTTTTTTGGGCAGCACCCTTGGTAATTTAACTCCTGGGGAATGTGAGCAGTTTTTTCAATGGATTCAAGCCAGCCTGAAACCGCAAGAATACTTTCTTTTGGGAGTTGATTTGGTCAAACCGCCGAAGATTTTAGAAGCAGCTTATAACGATGGACAAGGGATCACGGCGGAATTTAATTTAAATTTGTTGGCTCACCTGAATTGGCGTTTTGATGGCAACTTTAACTTAAACGCCTGGCAACATCGAGCAATTTATAACGCCCAGGCCCAGCAAATTGAAATGTATTTAGTCAGTCTTGCCTCACAGCAGATTACCTTAAATGCCCTAGACTTTAGCTGTGAATTTCAACCCGGTGAACTCCTCCATACGGAAATCTCCCGCAAGTTTAACTTAGAGCAAATTCAAGCCCAACTGCGACACCATCAATTGGCAACCGTCCAGGCCTGGACTGATGAGCAGAACTGGTTTGGGGTGATTTTAGCTCAACGTCAAAGCTAGCGACTCGGTCAATCTTGGATCAGACTGAGCATCCGTTTACGTTTGGTATAGAGATGATGGATTTCTAACCTGGCCTGGCGACAATCAGCCCGATTGAGTTTGACTTGATAGAGAGTTGCCCCTGTAAAGTCGGCCTGTTTTAATAACGCTGCCACAAATTTAGATTCCCAAATTTCAGCCAGTAAGAAATTCGCACCTGTTAAATTGGCATGGGAAAAACGACAGCGATAAATGCGAGTTTGACTAAAATCTGTATGTGTGAGATCCGCCTCGAAAAAATCAGTCCCATTCAGATAAGCGCGGTTGAATTTAGCTCCAATCATCCGACAGCCGCGGAAATAGGTCCGGTCGAGGCGGGCCTGGTCAAAATTACAACCGCTAAAGTCTAAGCCAGTTAAGTTAATTTCGGATAAATCTAGGCCAGTAAAATCCTGGGCCGGGCCAGCCGCCAAACGCACCTTCACATCTTGACGGGTGAGCCGATTGGGCAACATTCCTTCACCTAGCTGGGTAGCTCATAAACAGTCCCATCGGGCATGGTTGTCTTGTCCAAAACGGCCTCGAGCAATTCCGGCCGCAAGGCATCTGCCCCCAATAAATCCGCCCCCGTCAGATCCGTGCAGTCAAAATTTGCCCCCCGCAGCTTTGCCCCCCGCAGATTTGTTCCCCGCATAATCGCACAACTCAACACCGCCCGCCGTAAATTGGCCTTGGGTAATTGCGCCCCCATCAGGTTAGAACTACTCACCAAGGCATTACTCAGATCTGCTTCAGTTAAGTTAGCCGCACTTAAATCCGCCCCCAAAATTTTGGCTGAGACGAGATTGGCCTGGGTAAAGTTACAACCAATTAAATCGGCCCCATTCAGTACCGCCCCGGCCAAGTTGGAACCGGTAAAGTCAGTATCGTTCACTTCTTCGAGGGTCAAATCCACTCGCCGCAGATCCAGGCCAGAAAAGTCCCGTTCACCAGCGCGCCAGCGGAGGAAAAAATCACGAGTATTCAGGGCTTCCATAGGTTAGGGTGCAGAAGGAGGGGACAGTTGCCAACCGGGCTTAATCACTTGACGGGCGCGGGCAATAACTAGGCTCTGGGCGGGAACATCTGCGGTTACGGTTGAACCTGCGGCGACAGTCACATCTTCACCTAATTCCACCGGAGCGACCAAAACAGAATTTGCCCCAGTTTTACTGCGATGTCCAATCACAGTGCGATGTTTGCGAACACCATCATAATTAGCGGTAATTGTCCCTGCCCCAATATTAACCTGATCGCCTAAGTGGGCATCCCCAAGATAGGACAGATGTGAGGCTTTGGTGTGATTGCCGAGGGTTGCTTGCTTGAGTTCAACAAAATTGCCAATCCGACAATGGCTGCCGATTTGACTGTGGCCGCGCAGATGAGCATAGGGGCCAATTTGGCTAGCTTCAGCAATTTGAGAGTCGGTAATCACAGAAAACTTGACAGAGACGTTGGCCGCAATTTGGCTATTTTCAATGTAGCTGCCTGGGCCAATTTGGGAACCGGAGCCGATGGAGGTTTGGCCTCGCAGATGAGTTTGGGGTTCCAAAATAACATCGGGGGCTAACTGCACGGTGTCGTCAATGGTAATGCTGTCGGGATCAATCAAGGTGACACCTGCCATCATCCAATATTGCTTAATCCGTCTTTGGAGGATTTGATAGGCGGCGGCTAATTGTTGCCGATCATTCACCCCCAGGATTTCTTCATAGTCCTCGACATCCATAGCCATGACTGGTTCTAGATCATTGACGGCATCGGTGAGATAGAACTCCTGCTGGTCGTTTTCGCTTTTTAGGTGAGGCAACACTTCCGCAAGTTCAGGGTAATGGAAGCAATAGACTCCAGCATTGATCCGGCGGTTTTGCTTTTGGGCCGCGGTGCAGTCTCGGTCTTCAACAATTTGCTTGACAATGTTATTCCCATCACAAATGACGCGACCATAGCCCTGGGGATCAGGAATTTGGGCTGTGAGGATGGTGGCGGCATTACCGTGGGCCTGGTGGGTTGTCAGTAATGCTCTGAGCGTTTCTCGCCGCAGCAGGGGCACATCCCCATTGAGTACCAGTAGATCCCCTGTAAAATTCTCCAGTAATGGCATGACCTGTTGGACGGCGTGACCTGTGCCTAATTGCTTGCTTTGGTCAACAAATTGGATCTGAGGTAGGTCTTGGAGGGCCTGGCGAACCATGTCCCCGGCATAACCGACAATCACAATTTTGTGAGTTGGGGCTAAATCGGCCACACTTTGAAAAACCCATTCGACTAATGAGCGGCCCCCAAGGGGATGGAGAACTTTCGGTAACTGAGACTTCATCCTGGTTCCCCGCCCGGCTGCCAGTACCGCTACGGCTATCATCATTTGTCCTCAACTGGGTTTGATTGTGATTTTACGGGGAATCGGCCTCAGTTTCTAGGGACAGACTGCGATGGTTGGGAAATTCTCAGGCCTGAGCCAATATTGGCATATCTGAAGATTTGACTTAAGAGTATAGCAAACATTAATTATTCATGAGAGCATACCATACATATAGCAGGCAGTAATGATTCGTGAGATTAGCTCGAGATTATTTGTGCCCGATAAATTTTGACTTAACCCTAGGCCTAAAGAAGGGCTACTCCTTGCCAAGGGCAGTGATGATCAAACATTCTCACAAATGAAGACGGATTGCTATATTGCGGAGTTTCTGAAGATACCCTGTGCAGAAGAGTCCCAGGCCTGGAATTTCGTAGATGGATCTACTATTCAAAAACCAAAACACGCCAGTCTATTTTGTGCCCATGCTTTTGGCGAGGAGTAGTGGATAAAATTAAGGAGTTGAGTCGCACCAGGGCCTAAGCAGCAATGTTTTCGTCTTTTTTACTGATCCCATGACCGTTATTACCAGCTCCCCTGACTTAAACATAAAAACTATTGCGGTGGTGGGTGATATTCACGAACTCTGGAACAGTGATGATACCACGGCCCTGAAGCTCTTAAATGTGGATGTCGCCCTTTTCGTTGGGGACTTTGGTAATGAAGCGGTGGCGGTTGTCCAAGGAATTGCGGCCATTGATCTACCTAAGGCAGTGGCGTTGGGAAATCATGATGCTTGGTACAGTGCCACGGATTGGGGCCGGAAAAAATGCCCTTACAATCGCCAAATTGAAGACCGAGTCCAGCAACAACTCGATTTACTTGGGGTGGCCCATGTTGGGTATGGCTATCGGGATTTTCCCAGTTGTGGGTTTGCAGTGGTGGGGGGACGGCCCTTTAGTTGGGGTGGGCCGGAGCTAAAAAATATTCACTACCTTCAGGAGCGATTTGGGATTCATAACTTATCGGAGTCCACAGCAGAGATCATCCAGGCCGCACGCCAGGCCCCGACTGATACCCTTTGGTTTATTTCCCACAATGGCCCGGCTGGTTTAGGGGATTACCCAGAATCTCCCTGTGGACGAGATTGGCAACCTTTGGGCGGAGATTTTGGTGATCCGGATTTAGCAGCGGCCATTCAGCAGTTAAAACAGGAGGGGAAACGGATTCCTTTAGTTGCCTTTGGTCATATGCATCACCGTTTACGACACCGGAATGATCGCCAACGCACCCCAATTGCCATTCATGGAGATACCATTTATCTCAATGCGGCGGTTTGTCCCCGAATGATCCAGGCCCAGAATCAAACATGGCGCACCTTTATGGTGGTCTTTTGGGATGGAGAACGAATTATGGACATTAACCAGGCCTGGGTGAATGTGAAGGATCAACGGATTCAACGCCAATCACTACTCCATCAAGCCAATTTACAACCCTTTCTCCCTCAAATCAGCACCATCGAAGAATTAAACTTATCCCTATGCCAGAAGCGATGATGTGGCTTTGAGAAGATAGGGTTCAAGTCGGATATTTGCTAAGTCAATATAGTGCTGATCTAACTCATAGCCCACATAATGGCGATTAGCAGTAATAGCCGCAATTGCAGTAGAACCACTTCCCATAAAGGGATCAAGAATAACATCATTCTTGTAGCTATAAAGCTGGATCAAGCGAAAGGGTAATTCAATGGGAAATGGGGCAGGATGACCAACTTTTCTAGCAGATTCGGGGTTCATTGTCCAAACAGATTTTGTCCATTCCATAAATTGGTCTTTGGTAATCGTATTCTCCCGATCCTGTTTTTTTCGTGCAAATGTGCCTTTGGAAAACACCAAAATATATTCATGGGTATCCCGTAAGACAGGATTTGAAGCCGACTGCCAACTTCCCCAGGCCATGGATCCCCCCGCGCCTGCGCCTTTTTGCCAGATAATTTCCCCTCGCATTAAAAAACCAATTTCAAGCATCATTTGAGAAATATAGTCAGACAAGGGAATATAAGGTTTTCGGCCTAAGTTAGCGACATTAATACAGGCTCGCCCACCATGTGTTAAAACTCGATAGGTTTCTTGAAAAACGCTTTTGAGTAAATCTAAATATTCTGCAAGTGATAAATCTAAATCATAGGTTTTACTGACATTATAGGGGGGAGAAGTAATCATCAAATGCAAACAGTTATCGGGCAATTCTGACATTTTCTCAGAACTGTGATGGATAGTTTTATCTAAGTAAGAATTAGGAAAAGGCAAATCTGCCTGACTGTAAGCTTGGGGAGTATGCTTGAGGTCTTGATAAAGCTTGGATTCATAATAACCAGAGGCATCATGATTAATTCGCTGACTTGAACCAAATGACCGGGTTCTACTCCCTTTTTTCATGACAAATCACTACCAAATTCAGTCACATTCTTTTGGGTTTCTGATGGAGTAAAAGTGTATTGATTTAGCTAGTTTTAATCATCACGATTGCACCGGGAAAGCGTAGTGACAAATTCTGGATTGGGAAATGCAGATTATATTTATGACATTCTAGAGTACTTAGCGATAGAATGTCGGCATTGTCTGCTGAGAATAGCAATGTGGAGATTGAGTGACTTAGGCCCCACCCAGCCATTGCTATTCTTTGCCTACATCCTCCATGACTAGCTCCCGGACTACATGGGCTGTCACTCAAGATTTGAACTCCAATTAAGGTAAAGAGATTGTCTAGGATTGAACTATGACTGTTAACTCATTCTAGGCTGAGAAACTTTGTGGCTAATCATCCCCTCCTCCAACTCCTCCGCCATACCCATCGTCATCAAGCCCAAATTTGGCGAGCCTCCCTTTGTTCAGTCCTCAATAAAGTCTTTGATCTAGCACCGCCGCTCTTAATTGGCATGGCCGTAGATGTGGTGGTCGAACGACAAAACTCTCTCCTCGCCCGTTGGGGGATTGGGGATGTCACACAGCAGTTAATTCTGTTGTCCATTCTTTCCTTTGTGATTTGGAGTTTGGAATCCCTGTTTGAATACCTTTACGACCGACTCTGGCGGAACTTGGCCCAAACAGTCCAACATGAATTGCGCCTGGAAGCCTATGCCCACCTGCAAAACCTGGAAATGGCCTATTTTGAAGAACGCAGCAGTGGCACGTTGATGGCCATTTTGAATGATGACATTAACCAATTGGAACGATTTTTAGACCGGGGGGCGAATGAAATTCTCCAAGTAACCACAACCGTTTTGGTGATTGGGGCAGTCTTTTTTGCTCTAGCTCCCGGCGTGGCCTGGTTTTCGATGATTCCGATGCCGTTTATTTTTTGGGGTTCTGTTGCCTTTCAGAAAAGACTGGCCCCTCGCTATGCTGATGTCCGGGAAAAAGCTGGCCTGATCAACGAGCGACTCACCAATAACTTAGGCGGCATTCTGACCATTAAAAGTTTTACCTCCGAAGGGTATGAATTAGACCGCCTTGGCCTGGACAGTGAAGCCTATCGCCAAAGTAACCAGCGCGCCATTGCCCTCAGTGCCGCCTATGTTCCCCTGATTCGGTTTGTGATTTTATTTGGGTTCACGGCAACCTTATTGTTTGGGGGGATTGCGGCCAGTCGAGGTGCATTGGATGTCGGTGCCTACAGTGTGATGGTCTTTCTGACTCAGCGTTTACTCTGGCCCTTAACCCGGCTTGGGGAAACCTTGGATCAATATCAACGGGCTATGGCCTCCACCCAGCGAGTGATTAACCTCCTAGAAACCCCGATTGCGATTCACCCAGGCCAACGTCCGCTACTACCAACTCAAGTCAGAGGGGAACTGGAATTTATCAGCGTGAATTTTGGTTATGCGAACCGGCCTGGCATCCTCAAAAACATCAATCTGAAAATTCCAGCCGGTCAAACCATTGGAGTTGTGGGGGCAACGGGTTCGGGCAAAAGTACCTTAGTTAAATTGCTGCTACGGCTCTATGAAATTCACGGCGGGCAAATTCTCCTCGATGGCATTGAAATTCATGAATATAACCTCAGGGATTTAAGAGCCAGCATTGGCCTGGTCAGTCAGGATGTGTTCTTGTTTCATGGCACGGTTGCAGAAAATATTGCCTATGGAGCATTTGATGCCACCCCGGCTGAGATTACCCAGGCCGCCAAAATTGCTGAAGCCCACGAATTTATTCAACAACTGCCCCAAGGCTATGACACGGTGGTAGGGGAACGGGGGCAAAAACTCTCTGGGGGGCAACGTCAACGGTTAGCTATTGCCAGGGCGATTTTGAAAGACCCGCCAATCCTAGTCTTGGATGAAGCCACCTCAGCCGTAGATAACGAAACCGAAGCCGCCATTCAACGCTCCTTAGCCCACATTACCCAGAACCGCACCACTATCGCTGTTGCCCATCGCCTTTCCACGATTCGCCAGGCCCACTGTATTTATGTCATGGAGCAGGGAGAAATTGCCGAGTTTGGGACTCATGAGGAATTGCTTGAAAAAAATGGAATTTATGCCCATCTTTGGCAAGTTCAAACCGGGGCAATGGGCGAGATAAAGAAATCGTTACGCTAACCTTGCGCTACGGCTTTCCCCGATGTCAAGATCAAAAGACTTTCTGTGTGGCAACTTTCAAACTGGGTGATTGTGTTTATGTTATCCCTCAAAGTTTGAATAATCAGTCATATCGGGTAATTGTCAACTTGAAGATAAATAAACTTAGGTGGATGATCATAAAGCAAACTTCGTTGATGAAAGTCAGAATCTTTGGAAAGAATAACAAAACCATGTGTCTTGGCATAGTTCCAAATTACTGTGTCGTCCGTATTGATTAGTCCTAGGGTTTTGACGTGCTTGGAATCAGGATAGAGATCGATAATTCTGTCAATAATTCGGTCGGATAGATTTTCATCTAAGAGTAGCTTCACAGGGATGTCACAAACAATTTCTTCTCACAATCCGCTGCAAATGCTAGGCAAGCTTTAATATCATTTGCGGTGAGTTCAGAGAAATCTTCCAGGATTTCCGTTTCGGTCATGCCAACGGCCAAGTACTCTAAGATGTCATAGACCGTGATCCGCATCCCCCGAATACAAGGCTTGCCACTACACTTTCCTGGCTCAACTGTAATGATGTGTTGGTAGTCCATAAGCCAGGAATGAAAAATAATGTGTGTTTAGATTCTATCGAGAACGCTTGCTTCTACAGGCATGGAATTTATAACTATCTCTGCCAGATGAAAACTGGGGCAATGTCCGAACTCAAGGAAGAATTTTCAAGGTGACAGCTTAAACTTCAATAAACAGTATTTCACTTTGGACAAAACCCTGATGTATCGCTTTAAGCCTTGGTTAGACTATGCACAAGTTGAGGGTAGTGCTATTTATACTTCACTACAGATGAGTTCACTATTACTTTCTAGCCAGTATGCTAGTTTCTCGATACTTTCCTTTTGTGTTTCAACACTGCCAGCTAAGTCCAGGAAAAAACTCGCTGCATCAACCTCTGAGGCTGCTAGCTCAATTCCATTGACTGACAAAAATGTATAAACGGCAATCAGGGCAACCCTCTTATTCCCGTCTACAAAGCAATGATTTTTTACAAGCCCGTAACCGTAAGATGCTGCTAATTTATATAAACTGACATCATTATAGTGATAGAAGTTTATGGGCTTGTTTAAAGTTGACTCAAGAGCACCTTTATTTAGTATAGCAAACAGTAATTATTCATGAGAAAATACCATACATAGTTAGATGAGAAGAATGGAGAACAAAATGACTTAAAAATAATTCAAATAGATATTTTA